>NZ_DATGTT010000006.1:0-97473 GCF_035301675.1 Lentibacillus sp.
GATAAACGGTACAATATCTTTTCTGCTGCCGGAGTCCCACATTTCCATGCTCCGTTCACTCCAGAATTCCGCCCGGTTATCCCACTGCAGTTCTGCTTCCTGATGCCAGTCAAATTTTTTTGGCATGCAACCCCTCCTCAAACAAAAAAAGGTTTACCTCACAAATGAGATAAACCTTTTTATATCATAATCGATTAAACAGCTGTAACGTTAGCCGCCTGTGGCCCGCGGTTGCCTTCAACGATTTCGAATTCAACGTTCTGACCATCTTCAAGCGTTTTGAAACCTTCAGCATTGATTGCTGAGAAGTGAACGAATACATCGTCTCCCTCTTCGCGCTCAATGAAACCAAAGCCTTTTTCAGCGTTGAACCATTTTACTGTACCAGTCATCATAATTAACGACCTCCTTATACAAATATGTGCAAAGTAATTGAACCATAAATACTTTTACACCACTTGTTAAAGAGATCGTAAAGTATTACTAATTTCAATTTCATTTGCTTATTGCTACTTTACTACTTTATAAAACAAAACGCAAGTGGTTTTGATGAATAAATTAATTTATATTTCCCCTAAGCAATACCAGCCCTGGCAAAAAAGGTGTAAACATGATAAAATATTTTTCTGCAAGATTATAATTAGTTATCCACTGCATTTGTATCTTGCAAATATAAATGGTAGGTGGTATAGAAATGGAAAATAAACAGGAGTATCGGGTGTTGCTTTATTATAATTTCGTCCCGATTGACGACCCGGTGACTTTTTCGGAAGAGCATCTGGCTTTTTGTCAGGACCTTGGACTCAAAGGGCGGATTCTCGTGGCCGAAGAAGGACTGAACGGAACAGTTTCCGGTACAGTTGAACAGACTGAAAAATATATGGAGACCATGAATCAGGATCCGCGCTTTGCTGACATGACCTTCAAAATTGATGAGCACGATGGACACGCTTTTAAGAAAATGCACGTGCGGCACCGTCCGGAGATTGTCAGCCTGAAGCTGAATGAGGACGAAGATGTTAGCCCGATGGAAAAAACAGCAAAGTTCCTCTCACCCAAAGAGTTTTATGAGGCGATGCAGGATGAGGAGACGATTATTCTGGATGCCCGGAATGATTATGAATATGACCTCGGACACTTTCGTGGTGCGATCCGTCCGGAAATTGAGGCATTCCGTGAATTGCCTGACTGGATCCGCGAAAATAAAGATCAGCTGAAGGATAAAAAGGTGCTGACCTATTGCACCGGCGGCATCCGCTGCGAAAAATTCTCCGGCTGGCTGATGGATGAAGGCATTGAAGATGTTAATCAGCTTGACGGCGGCATTGTCACTTACGGTAAAGATCCGAAAGTGCAAGGTGAACTCTGGGATGGCAGATGTTACGTCTTCGATCAGCGCATCTCGGTTCCGATCAACCAGAACGAGCATGTAGTCGTCGGAAAGGACTATTTTGACAGGGAACCATGTGAACGCTATATCAACTGTGCTAACCCGTCATGTAACAAACAAATCATCTGCTCGGAAGAAAACGAGCATAAATATATGCGCGGCTGTACCCACGAATGCCGGGTAAACCGAGACAACCTGTATGTCCGGGAACACAACTTATCTCAGGAAGAAATCGACCATAAACTTGCTGTTATCGAGAAAGAAAACCGGGCAAAACAGGAAGCTTAATAATATGCAGAAAAGAATCGGCGACCAGTATTCGCCGGTTCTTTTTTTGGGATTAACATGATTCGGTCCTGTTTTCACATGTGAGTTTCATCCATTTTTCTGCGATAAACCCCGCTTTATACACTGTATAACAAGACCAAATACTGTTGATTTAATTTTTTGACAATAATTGGTTGCCGTTGTTATTCTTTACAAAAAGGGGGCGATTTCAATTAGTATTTATGATTTCTCCGCAAAGACAATAGATGGAGAAGAAAAATCGCTAAAAGACTATGAGGGGGATGTGCTGTTAATTGTCAACACCGCCAGTGAATGCGGGTTTACGCCACAATTTGATGGCCTGGAAAAGCTTTATGATACATATAAAGATAAGGGGTTGGCAGTACTTGGATTCCCGTGTAACCAGTTTAACAGTCAAGATCCAGGTTCAGATGGCGAAATAGCTACTTTTTGCCGAAGAAATTACGGTGTCACATTCCCTATGTTCAGCAAGATTGATGTTAAAGGTGAGAACGCACACCCTTTGTTTGTATACCTCACCGAACAAGCAAAAGGTGTCGTAACGAGACAGATAAAATGGAACTTCACCAAATTTCTGATTGATCGAAATGGAAACGTCATCAACCGCTACGCACCACAGACAAAACCTGAAAATATCGAAAAGGATATAGAAAAGGCGCTGCGAATTGAATAGATTATCCCTCAAAATGGCGGGACAGCTTTTTTTCACTTGGAACAAAAAATCGGGCGGCTGCAAGCAGCGCCCGATTTTTTTACCTTAATATGCTCTTGCCCAGTAAACCATTTCTGTCGCCTCTCTGCCGCAGCACACACAGGAATCAGCAACCTTCTCCTGCTCAAATGGAATACAGCGGGAAGTGGCAGATGTTTCTTCCTTAATTTTTTCTTCACAATCAGCATCGCCGCACCACATGGCCTTGATGAATCCCGGCGACTCATCCAGTGCACTCTTAATCTCGCCCATGTCAACAGCTGTTGTGGTGGTTTCCTCTAGATGATTCTGCGCTTGTTTGTAAAGGTTCTGCTGCACTTCTTGAAGCAGAGCCGGCAGCCGCTCCTCTAATTCGCCCAATGGCACAAACTCTTTATCGCCAGTATCACGGCGGACAAGCACCACCTGTTCATTTTCAATATCTTTCGGCCCCATCTCAATCCGCACAGGAATTCCCTTCATTTCATACTCATTGAATTTCCAGCCGGGCTTCTTATCACTGCCGTCGATATCAATGCGGACCAGGTTTTGCAGCCGATCACGAAGGTCATAAGCTTTATCCAGAACACCCTCTTTATGCTGGGCAACCGGTACAATCATCGCCTGTGTCGGCGCTATGCGCGGCGGAATCACCAGACCGCGGTTGTCGCCATGCACCATAATCAGCGCCCCCATAATCCGGGTGGACATGCCCCATGATGTCTGATGGACCGGTTTTTGCTCACCATTTTCGTCAAGAAAGAGTATGTCAAATGCTTCGGCAAAGCCTGTCCCAAAATAATGTGATGTGCCGGATTGCAATGCTTTACCATCGTGCATCAGGCTTTCAATCGTTAGAGTATAATTTGCCCCGGCAAATTTCTCGCTTTCGGTCTTTTTCCCACGGAGGACCGGTACAGCCAGATAATTTTCACAGACATCTGCATAAATTTCCAGCATACGGTTCGTTTCCGCTTCAGCATCTTCTCGTGTCGCATGGGCTGTATGTCCTTCCTGCCACAAAAATTCAAGCGAGCGCAGGAACGGCCGGGTTGTTTTTTCCCAGCGGACAACATTGCTCCACTGGTTATACAGCTTCGGCAGATCGCGATAAGAATGGATGTTTTTTGAATAGTATTCACCGAACAATACTTCAGATGTCGGCCGAACGCAAATCCGCTCCGCAAGTTCTTCCTCCCCGCCGTGGGTTACCCAGGCAACTTCTGGCGCAAACCCTTCAATATGGTCTTTTTCTTTTTGCAGCATGTTTTCCGGAATAAACAATGGGAAGTAAACATTCGAATGGCCCGTTTCCTTAAACTTCTTGTCTAGTTCATCACGGATATTTTCCCAGATGGCAAAACCGTATGGCTTAATGATCATCGTTCCGCGGACGGTTCCATAATCAACCAATTCCGCCTGTTTGACAACGTCTGTATACCACTGGGCGAAGTCATCTTCCATCGCGGTAATTTTCTCAACAAATTGCTTGTTTTTACTCAATTAAGTCACTCCTCTAAAATATATTTAGAATCGGCTGCAGCATGATATTGCCAGGCACTGGAAGAATATCGCTTGCAGTTTTCAGCCTATTAAAAAACCCCCGGTCCTTCAAAAGGGACCGAGGTCTGGTGGTACCACCCTTGTTTGCAGACATCCAGACGACTGCACACTTGATATCATAACGGTGTAAAACCGCGCACGTCTTCCGAAAAAACTTTTCGACGGCGAACTCAGAGGCAGGTTCCAGTTTGTGCCTTGGAAATTCCCACCAGCCATTTCCTCTCTGTCAAGGCCGCGCAAACTATACTTATCCTCATCAGCGTTTCGTCTATTGTATGTTTTAATATAAAACGATGACCAATTAAAGTCAAGCCCAAGCCGTAAAATCCGCCCGGAGACCGACGAAAATAACAACTGCCGCCTGATTCACCAGGCTGGATTATTCGATAAAATAGCGTTAGACTTTTGAAAGGCAAATAAGACCGGAGAAGAGGAGCATTATGATGGGGATCTGGAACAACAATAACTTTTTATTCCTGTTTCTGGGGAGAATTGTTACAAATATCGGCGACAGTATTTATTATGTGGCGGCCATGTGGCTCGTCTATAATTTGGGAGGAAGCGCATTTTATTCCGGTTTGGCAGGCTTTTTAACGCTGCTGCCATCTGCACTGCAGTTTATTACCGGACCATTTGTGGATCGCTGGCCGATTAGGAGAACGCTGGTTACGACACAAGTATTGCAGTCCGTTCTGATTTTAATTATTCCCGCCTCCTATTACTTTGATGTTTTGACTGTTCAGATTGTGCTGTTTGTCATGCCTGTCGTGGCCTTTATTGAGCAATTTGCCTATCCGTCACAGACAAAAGCCTTACCCGCCATTTTGACTAAAGAACAACTGATAAAAGGGAATTCGTACTTTTCGTTTGCCTATCAGGGAATCGATCTGGTCTTCAACGCCGTATCAGGTATTCTGGTTGCTTTCATGGGCGCGATTACGCTTTATCTTGCTGATTCGATGACCTTTGCTGTGGCAGCAATACTTTTTAGCCTGTTAAAAGTGCCACAGCTTGAGGAAAAGCCACAAGTCCAGAGAAAAGGACTCAAAATGGTCATGAAAAATTATTTTGCTGAATTGAAGGAAGGCTTCTCTATCGTATTCACATCACTTATGGCTACCTTTCTGATTGGTTCGGTTATGGCTAACTTTGCAATCGGTGCAGCTTTAGCGATTCTTCCGGCTTTTGGTGAAGACCATGGCGGACCGCAAATTTATGGCTTTTACCTGGCTGCCATGTCAACAGGCGGGCTAATCGGAGCTTTATTTGCCAATTGGATGGGAAAATTCCGTCTTGGCCATTTTTCCATTGCAGCATTTTTAATCGGATCCGTCTGCTGGGTACTGGCAGCAATTCTTCCGTGGACATACGCAGGCATCGTATTGTACGGAATTGCCTGGGTACCAATCGGCGGAACAAACGTTATTTTCAGCGCAGTCATGCAAACAGTGATCCCCAACAACATGCTCGGACGAATCAGCTCCGTCCAAAGGAGTATGACAGTCGTTGCCATGCCAATCGGGTCGCTTGCGGGCGGGTATTTAGCAGCTATTACCGGCAGCACCTTAATTTTTGCTGCGTCGGGGTTAGGTTTGGCGTTCGTTTCAATAGTCTGGATCCTTCATCCAAAACTGCGCAAACTGCCAAAAGCAGATGAGATGACACCGGAATTGCTTCATTTGCCTTTTCCAGGGGATAAACAAGTGCCACAACCGGATTAAACCCTTACTTTAAGTTTCAGAACAAATTATATTAAAATTAGCCTGATTATTTCTCTGGAATAAAGAATAATTCAGCAAAATTGTAAAACGGATTCATGGAAGGAGAAGAATTATAATGGAAAAAGTAACATCTTTCTTAATGTTTCAAGATGACAAGGCTGAGGAAGCCATGAATTATTACACATTCCTCATTGAAGATGCTCAAATTACAAGCAATTTCTCCAAGCGTTTTTATGCCACAGATGGCGTTCTGTATTCGTCAATATTTTACAAAGCAGACAATTTCAAGGATTAAACATTCAATGGCTTTTCATACATGGAAAACTGAATGCCCATCGCCTCAGCATAACCGGAAAAGGCGAACCCTGCATTCACATAAAATTGATTTAACCCTGGATTGTCCGCTACACAATCCAGGCGGAGTACATTGTTTCCCGTTTGACTATTTTCCTGGATCCATCTCAACAGCCTTTTACCAATGTGCTTATGACGGTAATTTTTATCTATGGCAAGCCTGTGCAAATAAAGAGACTCGTCATCCCGATTGCCCCATAGACGGGTGTCAAGTCCATTTTGGCTCTGTGAAAGGTTAAACGTCGCAACAGGACCGTCATCTTTGTTCTTTACCAGATAGGTCGTCCCAGCCTTAATCGCTTCTCTTACCTCTAATGCTGCCTCATCTGTCAGATAAAAATCCCATTGATGAATGCCCTTGTCAATCAGCCATTTTGCCGCATCGCGCAACATACGGATGACTTCATGAATATCATCCATACCTGCCTTTCTGACATTATAGCTCTCAAAGGTGTCCATTTTAAATAAACCAGTCATCACTTATCCTCCACTTGCGTATTGGTACATAGAACGATGGAAAACTTCTGCCGGAAACGGAAAACTTCTGCCGGAAAAGCCAGGGCCGAGTTCGGCCTGGCTTTTCCTCAGCAATTATACTACTTTTGCTCCGAGTGTATCTTTAAAATGGCCTAGCGCCCAGTCGTGCCCTGCCGCATTGAAGCTGGCCACTGCATCTTTGTGAATCACAATGTTGAACCCTTTGTTGTAGGCATCAACAGCGGTATGCAGAACGCAAATGTCAGTACAGACACCAACAAGATGGATTTCATCAATCCCCCGCTCACGCAGTTTGATCTCCAAATCTGTTCCGGCAAAAGCACTGTAGCGTGTTTTGTCAAAATAATAGACATGGCTCTTATCCTTATTTTCCGTATAAACCGACGATAAGGAACCATACAGTTCCTGGCCTTCCGTTCCAACGATATTATGCGGCGGAAAAAGTTCGGTTTCCGGGTGAAATGTATCCCCTGCTTCATGTGCATCAATCGCAAAAACTGTAAAATCACCTGCAGCGATAAAATCCCTCGTGATCGATACGATATTTTCCTCAATGGCCTGTCCCGGTTTACCACATGTCAGCTTCCCTTCATCTGCTACAAAATCAACCGTATAATCCACATTAATCAGTGCTTGCTTTTCCATTCATCCCACTCCTCTTTCAAATTTTTGCCATATCATTTGGCATTCTTCCTGCACAAGTTGAATATGCTCTTACACCAGTTGACACTGCCCCTCTCGTATTAAACTGATAAGATCCAATCAAAACCTTTCCACTTTAATCTTATGCGCTTCGCCTTTCATACGCTCAGCTGCATGATATGTCGGGCCAACCATATCAGTATAGGTAAAGCCATATTCAATCGCTGTTGTGACAAAGCCTTTCGATAGACGAACCGCTTCCGGCATCGAATATCCTTTGGTCATATAGGATGTAATCGCTGCCGAATATGAACACCCTGCACCGCTCGTATTTTCCGTATCGATCCGGGGTGCCTCAAATGCAGTCAATGTCTCGCCATCATACAGCACGTCAATCGCCTCGCCTTTCAACCTGCCGCCTTTTACCAAAACATATTGGGGTCCGAGCTCATACAAATCAACTGCAGCCTGCTTCATACCTTCTACCGTCTTCACTTCACGTCCATCCAAAAGATACGATGCTTCAGGCACGTTCGGTGTTATAACATCAGCCAACGGCACTAGCTTTTCCTTCAAAACATCGATGGCGTCATCCGCAAGCAGTTTCGAATCAAGCTTGCCGACCATGACCGGATCAACAACCACTGTTTTCTTTTCTGAATCAGCAATCAGCTCTGCTGCTTTTTCTATGATTTCTTTGGAAAACAGCATACCTGTTTTAAGTGCATCAATGCCCACCTGCTTTATTGCTGTAGCATATTGTGCTTCAATCGCTTCAATTGTCTGCAGATGCACATTTTTATCTGTTTCAGGATGTCGGGCAACAATCGCTGTTACCACACTCATCCCATATACGTCCAATTCCTGAAATGTCTTCAGATCCGCCTGGATGCCGGCACTCCCCCCAGCTGCAGATCCGGCAATTGTAATAGCGCGTGATGGTAAATTCATACTGCAAAATCCTTTCTTCTGTTAAAATATAATAACGATGAAGAACCATGCAATCATCGCCAATTGGATGACGACTTTTGCTGCCGCCCCTCCAAGAAATCCGATTAATGATCCGATAGACGCATGGACCGCCTCCTGGGTCGTTTTCTCCTGCATCATTTCAATCAGAAACACCGTCACAAACGGAATGATCAGGATGCCAAATGGCGGTATAATAAATGACCCGATAATAACAGCGATAGCGGCGCCGCGCTCGCCCCATTTGCTGCCGCCGTACTTTTTGACAAAATAACTGTTGGCAACGACGTCCGAAACAATCAGTATACCGGTCAATACAACCATTGCCGTCCAGAAGAACCAGGTCAACTCATCAGCATCGATCACAAAATGATAAAGCAAAAACCCAACCCAAAGCACTAACGGAGATGGAATAATCGGAAAAATGACACCTGCAAAGCTTGCGATAAATAATACAGCGATTATAATCCAAACGATGATGTCCACCATTGCTGTCCTCCACTTCTATGGCTCTTTTCGAAACATACTTGATACTCTTGTTTCTTCCTTATTAATCATACGTTTATAATTCTCCATATGTTTCATTATGCTCATAACCGATAATAACACAACAACCATCGTTGGCTCGATTCCAAAGAACAGGTAAGTTGTCACCAGAAATGAGAAATACATGAAAAGAACGCCGACGACAAGATAGTCGGTTGCCAGTGTAAATAAAAGCAAAATCGCAATTCCTATAAGAGCTATCTTCCAGTCAATGGCTAACAGGACACCGACTAATGATGCCGTCCCTTTACCGCCGCTGAATTTCATGGTGATCGGATAATTATGCCCCACTATAATAAATAACGCATTGATGTATACCAATAATGTTTGTGCAGGTCCGTCAATACCTTGACTTTCCAACAAATATAACACAAGTAAGATTGATAATGTCGCTTTTAAAATATCAATAAGCGCAACGAGAATACCAGACCTCCAGCCCAATAAAATTGCTGTATTGGAAGCCCCAGAGTTTTTCACCCCTGTATTCTTAATATCGGTTTTTTTATATTTGCCGACAATCTGTGAGCCATGAATGCATCCAAACAGATAACCAACCAGACTGACAATCAGCACGGAAACCATAAAACCCCTCCCCCTCTAGTTTATCTTATATTCAGTCATAGGATTGTTCAAGACAATTATCTCCGGAAGCCATGCCCCTTTTTGCCGGTTCTTTTCAATTATAGATATCTTTTGATAACTGAACAGTAACCCTGGATGTTATAATTATAACGAAATCTATTTGCAAGGAGAACGGAGATTTTGAAACGCTACCGCAAAGACATCACAGCATGGTTTATCATTATTTTATTTTTAATAACATTATTCTTTTTATATAACCAATTAAAAACAGACCGTTATGATGATCAGGGGGGTGAGGCATCGCTTCCGGAAAGCCTTGATCCGGTTGTCACCAGGAAAACGGAAAAACTAGTTAAACGAGCTTCTGAAAAAAATATCGATGTCGTCATTACCGAAACCGTACGGAGCCATGAGGCACAGGACGCATTATATGAACAAGGCCGCTCAAAAGACGGAAACATTGTAACCTATGCTCAGGGCGGCGAATCCTATCACAACTACGGGCTTGCAGTTGATTATGCTTTGCGCAATTATAACGGCAAAATTATTTGGAACACAAGTTATGACGGCAATAACAATGGGGAGTCAGACTGGTTCGAAGTTGCCGACATGGCTAAAGAAATTGGATTTGAGTGGGGCGGTGACTGGAGTAATTTCAAAGACTATCCGCACCTGCAAATGAATTTTGGATTGAGCATCGATCAATTGAAGCAAGGGCTGCGCCCGAAGCATGAGGACTCCGATCAATGAGGCATTATCCTGTACAAGCAGTTAAAACCGACTTATACTGTATTTATACTGAATTTAAGTAATTTTAATTCAGTATAAATACGCTTAAATGAAGGAGTTTTTCTATGGAACTGAAAGGTATTCACCATGTATCCGCCATTACAGCAAATGCAGCCAATAACTATCAATTCTATACAGAGGTTTTAGGTATGCGATTGGTGAAAAAAACAATCAACCAGGACGACCCATCTGTATACCATTTATTTTATGCAGATGAGATCGGCAATCCCGGAACCGATTTAACATTTTTTGAAATTCCGAGTGCAGGAACAACGTACCAGGGCAACAACAGTATCACCGGTACATCCCTCCGTGTGCCCAACGACGACGCACTGGCATACTGGGAAAAACATCTGACTGAAAACGGTGTTGACCATGATGGGGTTGCAGAACAGGACGGCCGAAAAATCATCAATTTTCGTGACCCCGAAAACCAGCGGTTAACACTTATTTCAGATGAAACAAACTCAGGCGTTGAAGGCGGAAAGGTATGGGAATACAGCAGTGTCCCTGCTGATAAAGGCATCATTGGTCTTGGGCCGGTAAAGCTGACAGTACAGAATCCCGTTTCTACAACCAATGTGCTAACTGAAATATTAACGTTTCAGGAAACCGGCAGTTACCCATCACCTGTCAATGGGCAAGACGACATTCGCGTTTTTTCAACCGGGGAGGGTGGCACAGGTGCAGAAGTACATCTGGAAATCCGCGATGAACTGCCAAAAGAACGGCCCGGCCGGGGAAGCGTTCATCACGTGGCCTTTCGGGTCGAGAATGAAGATGAATTGGCAAAATGGAAGGATCGGATTGTTGCTGAACGCATTCCCAATTCCGGATTGGTTGACCGCTTCTATTTCAAATCACTCTACTTCAGGGAACCAAATGGCATCTTGTTTGAACTGGCAACAGACGGACCCGGATTTGCAACTGATGAAGATGAAGGCCATCTGGGCGAATCACTGGCACTGCCGCCATTCTTTGAAGACCAGCGTGAAGAAATTGAAGCTAATTTAAATCCTCTGGATACAACGAGACCGCGCTAATTGGCGCGGTCCTTTTCTTTATTAGTGAATATCCCCCAAATTTGGAAAGGGACTTCCTGCTTATCCTAAAAACAAAATACACATGACATATTTCCTGCCATTAGCTCATATATTATTACAACTACTAGCATGTCCATTTGCTGGTCAAATCGAGACTGAATTTTCTGTCATAATGACCAATTACGAGCATATAAAAGTAATACAATCTATTTTAAAGCATATTATAGTATACATTAGATTCATAGATGCTATTGGTGAAATTTGGGGATATATTTAAAATTATCAAAAAATATAGCGTTTGAACAGATTGCGCACTCCTTATACTATTATAGTATGACTTTTTTCCAAGAACTTTCCCTATTTTCCGATTGTTCAATTTCTAGTAAAAAAGTAGTACGTATTGCAAGTTATACTGGGATATTGAACACGAATACTTAACGCCTTATCTCCACTTAAGGTAGACAAATTTATAAAGAGAATCATAGGTAAACGGGCTTACCGTCATAATACACGGCATTTCCCCGATACTTAAAAAATTATGGGAGGTCATTTAGGAGATGAAAAAACTATTATTAGCTTCAATCTTCGGCATTTTCATACTGGTGCTTGCGGCCTGCGGCGGATCAGATGATGCAAGCGGCAGTGACAGCGGAGATAGCGGAGGTGAAGGTGAATCAAGCGGAGGTTCAGCGCTTGAAAAAATTAAAGATTCAGGAACCGTTCAGATTGGCTATGCGGATGAAAAGCCGTATGGCTATAAGGAAGACGGCGAACTAAAAGGTGCATCACCGGATATTACGGCAGCGGTATTTGCGGAACTTGGTGTGGACAATGTTGAAGGTCAAATACTCAATTACGACCAATTGATTCCTGGTTTAAACGCAGGTAAATTTGATGTTATTACATCAGGTATGGCGATTAACCCAGGCCGCTGTGAAAATGCGGACTTTGGCGAACCGGAAATGACGTATGGGGAAGGTCTTGTTGTCCCGGCTGGTAACCCGATGGATCTTCATAGTTATAAAGATATAGCTGAAACGGGTGCTTCAGTTGCCATCATGTCCGGTGCAACCGAAATCGATTATGTGAAAAAAGAAGGTGTGGAGGAAGGTAAGATACAAAAGGTTTCAGATATTCCTGCAACTTTCTCAGCTGTTGAGTCCGGCCGTGCTGATGCAACAACAGGAACAGAAATGACTGTGAAAATGGCATTGAAATCAGCAGATACTGACAAACTTGAATTTGTGGAAGACTTTGAACAGCCGGATATTGAAGGCGTTCCAAGCTATGGCGCTGCTGCTTTTCACCCGGATAACGACAAGCTACGTGAAGCGTATAACAAAGAACTGCAAAAATTAATTGATGACGGCACAGTTGCTGACATATTAGAAAAGAATGGTTTCCACCCAGAGAACAACGCACCTCCGGAAGATATAACAACTGAGGAAATCTGCAGTGGTGAAAAATATTAAACACGGTTTGAAAAACATATAATATTTCTGCAATGACTCCATAGGGTCCGGCTCCCTCACCCAGGGGGTCTGACCCTATTATTTTGTAAAGTACAATCCTTCTAAGAGGAGTGATTATTATTAACGCTCTTGCTGAGATATTTCCAATCCTTATGCAAGGTATAGGTATTACAATTAAAGTTTTGATTGGTTCTATCATTCTCGGTTATTTAATGGCATTTATTGCCGGCTTCTGCCGCTTATCCAAGAACCCAATCATTAAATATTTAACAAGCTTTTATGTTGAAGTGTTCCGCGGAACGTCATTGATCGTCCAACTATTCTGGCTTTTTTATGCCCTGCCGATCTTATTTGGCATAGACTTGGGAAGTGATTACCTCGCAGGTGTCCTTGCGATTGCTCTAAACTATGGTGCATACATGTCAGAGATTGTACGTGGTTCAATATTGTCTGTTGCGAAGGGTCAGACAGAAGCTGCGACTGCTCTTAATATGTCGAGTTTCCAGCGCATGCGCCTTGTTATTTTTCCGCAGGCTGTCCGCATGATGCTTCCGGAATTCGGCAACTACCTTATTCAAATGCTCAAGGCGACATCCCTTGTCTCACTGATTGGTATGTCCGATATATTATACTATGGTGATATTTTACGGAGCAGTAATCTTTCACAGGCACCGACTGTCTATTTCTTAGTGCTTGTATTCTATTTCATTATGGCACTGCCATTAATTTGGCTGACCAGAAAGATGGAAACAGCATCGAAGAAAGGAGTGGCTAGCTAATGAATGGCGGCAACTGGCAATGGAATACATTCTTTGAAGCCTTCCCGGTTGTATTAGAAGGACTAGGAATCACATTAGGACTGACTGTTGCAACCTACTTATTCGCGCTTATATTTGGTTTTGTCTGGACGGCCTTGGGTGCAATCCGTAACAAACCTCTCAAATGGTTGTTCAGATGGATCATGGAATTCATTAGGTCCACACCACCCCTGGTTCAGCTATTTTTCATTTTCTACGCATGGCCAATGGTACCTGTTGTCGGATTTGCCCTGGATCCATTTACAAGTGCTATTCTCGGTCTGGGGGTTCACTTTAGCACGTATATAGGTGAAGTGTACCGCTCCGGAATTGAAGCGGTCGATAAAGGTCAATGGGAAGCAGCCCGCGCACTTAATTTCTCGACTGGACAAAAATGGACCAAAATCATATTACCGCAAGCTATTCCGCCAACCATACCGATGCTTGGAAACTATTTGATCATTATGTTCAAGGAAATTCCATTGGCATCAACGATTGGGGTTGCGGGGATATTGAACCTGGCAAACTCTTACGGCTCTGCAAACTTCAGATATTTGGAGCCCTTGACAATAGTCGCCTTGCTGTTCCTTGTGTTAAGTTATCCATCCGCTATACTAATCAACAAATTGGAACGTAAAATGAACCGTCGCTTTGATAAAAAAGAACCGACCGGCGGTAAACCACTTAAAGAAGAAAAGGAAGGAGCTGCATCGTAATGGCAGAATCGATTGTACAATATCAGGATGTGCATAAATCGTTTGGCGATACAGAAGTATTAACAGGCATTAACCTGGATATTCAACCTGCTGAAAAAGTCGCTGTCATCGGACCAAGCGGTTCCGGGAAAACAACCATCATCCGCATGCTGATGACACTGGATGAGCCGACGTCCGGTGATATCATTGTTGATGGCAGGAACTTATGGCATATGGAGAAAAATGGCGAGCTGGTGCCTGCCAACGAAAAACATTTAAGACAGGTACGCGGGGATATCGGAATGGTTTTTCAGCACTTTAACCTGTTCCCGCACATGACCATTCTTGATAACTGTATGTCAGCGCCGATACATGTTCAGAAAATGGATAAAAAAGAAGCAAAACAGCGATCCATTGAAATGCTGGAAAAAGTTGGACTTGGTGATAAACTTGATAATCATCCGAACCAGCTATCGGGAGGGCAAAAGCAGCGTGTTGCAATGGCCCGTGCTCTGGTAATGCGTCCAAAAGTTATGCTGTTTGACGAGGTAACATCAGCACTTGATCCTGAATTGGTCGGTGAAGTGCTGGAGGTTATCCGGGACATTGCCAATGAAGGTGAAATGGCAATGGTTCTGGTTACTCACGAAATGGAATTTGCCCGTGATATTGCTGATCGCGTCCTTTTTCTTGATAATGGTGTAATAGCTGAACAGGGACCGCCGGCAGATGTATTGGAAAATTCCACAAACGACAGGCTGCAAAGCTTCCTGCACCGTTTCAGATCATAAGCGTAAAAAAAAAGCTGACCTGCTCATGAAGAGCGGTCAGCTTATTATCACTGCGTATCAGCTTGTGCTATCGATTTCTGCTCAGCTTGATAACATTTATCCAACTGAGTCTTCCCCAATAATTTTTACTTCGCGTTCTAGATTTACGCCGAATTTAGCTTTCACAGTATCCTGTACGAACCGGATTAAACTGATATACTCTGTTGCTGATGCGCTATCCAGGTTAATAATAAAGCCGGCATGTTTTAATGATACTTGTGCCCCGCCAATCTGTTTTCCCTGCAGTTCACTATCCTGAATAAGTTTGCCTGCAAAGTAACCCGGCGGGCGTTTAAACACACTTCCGCATGATGGATATTCAAGCGGCTGTTTGGATTCACGTTTGAATGTCAAATCGTCCATCACCGCTTTAATGTCGCTATATTCTCCCTCTTCCATTGAGAACCTTGCTTCCAATACAATGTATCCTTTATCAGGTATGTTACTTGAGCGGTATTCCAAATCAAGATCGTCTGCTGATAAATGAAGCAGATTACCTGTTGCATCCACAACGATCGCACTTTCCAGAACATCTTTAATTTCACCGCCATACGCACCGGCATTCATGAACAGTGCCCCGCCGACTGATCCGGGTATGCCGCATGCAAATTCAAGTCCTGTTAATGAGTAGGACAAAGCTTTTTGTGAGGCGGTAATGATTCTGGCACCGCTTTGGGCCACAAGTTTCATGCCCTCCACTTCTATTTTCGCCAAACGCCCCAAGTTTAAAACAATACCTCGGATCCCGCCGTCTTTGACTATAAGGTTGGACCCGTTCCCAAGCAGCGTGAACGGGATATTTTCTTTTATGGAAAGTTTTACAATTTCTTGTACCTCTTCATATGTTTCAGGTGTTACAAAAAAATCAGCCTTTCCGCCAAGACGTGTATACGTATGATTATACAAACATTCATCCGCCATCACATTCCCAGGTGATGTTATTTGTTTCAATTGCTCGTACGTATGGTGATCTTTTATCACAAACATCAATCCTTTGTTATTCAATCTGCCAGTTCATTCTCCCGAGTTTAAAAAGGAATAAACCATTTTATCAACTCGGGCATCTTCATGCAACTCACTATGGCCCAATGTATTATCATGAATCATTTCATATGTTAACTGATTGTTGCGGACAATATTTTGTATTGCCCTGACACTTTGTGGTACTACGACGGAATCACCCGTGCTGCCAATACTCAGCACTTTTAATTGTTCCGGTATAACATCTTTATTCACATAAAGCTTTTTTAGTGCGTCTGAATCGGGTTTCAGATTTTCTGCAGCAGGGTCGTGATGAATACGAAAGTACTCTTCATTATAAATCCCATCAAACGGGGCTCCGATAACGACCAATTTATTGACCTTGGGGTATACCCGTTCATTCTGATATGTCTCAATATAATCCATCGTGACAAGACCACCCATTGAATGCCCTACAAGATTCACTGTATTGAACTGGAATGTTTCCTTCATATGTGCCAGCAGTTTTGCGAGCCATGCCGAGGTATTCTGAATGCTGGACCGATTGTTTTCAAAAATAACGTGTACAAATATCGAATCAGTTACGTTTTCCTTCCCATACACGTTCACATCCAGATTACCCGCCGGCGAAACTCTGTAAACTAATGTCCGTTGGCCCCAGCCATATTTATCTTCAAAACGTTTCAGCATATTTCCAAACGAGTTTTTTGTTCCTTTATAGCCGTGTACAAATACGGTTGAATTTTTAATCTGTCCTTCTGACTTTGTCTCTCCCGGAGCATAGAACCAGCTAAAAGCCCCGATCATTAAGATGAATAACAGGACTATACTGATAACATGTTTTTTTTGCAAATGCATATATCTTACCCCACTATATCTAGTGCTCGTTTTGCAGTGTTTTTTGTTTGAGAATGAACCATGTGAAATAGGCGCCAATGCCGGCCAGCAATAGTTTTATCGACAGCAGCGGTATGATAAAAAGAATCGTATAGCTCATGGCCAGCCATAATACCGAAACGCCGATCACTTTCGCTCTTAATGGGATCCCCTTGCCATCCCGGTAATTTTGGATATATGACCCAAAATATTTATTCGTAATCAGCCAGTAATATAAACGTTCTGAACTTCTGACATAACACGCGGCTGCGAGCAATAAGAAAGGTGTTGTCGGTAAAAGCGGCAGAATTACCCCCAACACGCCCAGGCCCAATGAGATTGAACCGGCTATAATTAACAATAACTTTTTTATCTGTTTCATATTAACACCAGCTGTATAGTTTAATAAAGTTAAATAGAGATCTTGCTCCCATTAAGTCGGGATAAACTAATCATGCCTCTGTTTATTATAGCACTTAGCAGCCTGTTATGCTTTATCGTTTATGGAATTTATTTGACATTTAAATTGGCTTTGTTCCATTAAATTAGCTGTATCAGCAATTGAACATCCATCCAATTTCAGCTCACCTCGCCTCAAACCATATTACCGTGCAATCCATATTTCGTTCATACATTTAAAAAAATCTATTTTCACGGTTGACTTTTGCTCTGTTGCTGGCTAAAATATTAAATAACTTTAATTAAATAAAGCAATAAAGTGATAAAGTAGCAGATAACTGAATGGAGTTTTTTTATGCAACCGTATTTAGCAGGGAACGGACATAATTTCAGCCAGATTGACTATCAGCTTCAAAGCAGTCTGGTGTCGGCAATAAAGAGACGCTTTCGTACTTACGGCTATCTGGAAACGGGAACAAGTACATTTCAGGATTATGATATGTACTCCTCCATGATTGGAACCGTTCGAAAACATAATATGATTAAAACGATCGACCCTTCAGGTGACGTGCTTGTGCTGCGCCCTGATATGACCATACCCATTGCCCGGCGCATGGCAAACGAAAATGCATCGCACCGCAGACTCTTTTATGTGCAGAAAATTTTCCGTCAGCTTAAGGAAGAAAGTAATCCTAAAGAATTCACCCAGGCCGGCGTCGAATGCTTTGGTGAGGACACACCTGAGAATGATGCCGAGACGATTGCCCTGGCGGTTCATATACTGCAGGATTTGCAATTTGATCAATTCAAAATCGAAATTGGCCATGCCGGTTTTTTTAAAGACATGATTGATGAACTACCACTATCACCGGAAGAGCTGGAAAAACTACAGGAACTGATTCAGTCAAAAAACCTGGCTGAAATCCGTCCGTTTCTGGATAACCTTTCTGTGGAAGAACCAATCGTCAAAGCAATCGAAACGATCCCATTGTTGTATGGTGCTCCGCTAAATGTCATTGAAAAAGCGGCAACAATTACGCTAAACAACAATATGGAGCAGACAATCAAGTACCTGCAGCAGGTATATGTGTTATTGAAAGCTTATGGCATAGAGAATTCTGTTGTTTTCGATCTTGGTCTGATTAATCACATGGACTATTATTCAGGAGTTATTTTTCAGGGGTATATAACCGGTTACAGCAAGCCTGTATTGATGGGCGGCAGATATAATGGCCTGGCTGAACAATTCGGTGCTGAAATCCCTGCCATCGGATTTGGTTGTATTATCGATCATTTGCTGAATGCCAGGAAAGAAGCGGGGCATACTCCACAGACTGATGAGACTGTTGAACTGGTTATCTATTACGACCAAAGCAGAAGCTCTGATGCCCTGCCGGCTGCAAATCAGCTTCGGAATGCAGGCTATCAGGTACTGACACAGGCGGCTTATAGCAGCAGAAACATTCCGGCAAAGTTCATTGTCCGGTTTACAGACGAACAGCCGCTTTTTATCCACCGGCAAAAACAAACGTCTTTTCAGAGTGTTGATGAATTGAAAGGTCTGCTGCAAACAGAAATGGGGGATATTTGAGTGGATACGATAACGTTAGCACTGGCAAAAGGGCGCACAGCCAAAGATTCTATTAAACTACTGGAAAAATCGGGTGTTTATTTCGATGATTTCAGCAATGAATCCAGAAAACTGGTCTTCTATGATAATACCGACCGGGTCAAGCTAATTTTCGTTAAAGCCGTTGATGTTCCAACTTATGTGGAAAATGGCGCTGCGGATATCGGCATCGTCGGCAAAGATAATATTATGGAGGCCCAGGCGGACATTTATGAAATTCTCGACCTTAAACTGGGCCAATGCAAATTTGCCGTCGCCGGTTTTAATAATAGTCAGCCGGCCAATGGAAATGTGCTGACAGTAGCTTCCAAATACCCGGCGGTTGCGAAAGCCCATTTCCTTAAAAAAGGTGTATCTGTTGAAGCCATTAAACTGAATGGATCAGTCGAGCTTGCGCCAATCATTGGTCTGGCAGATGTGATTGTAGACATTGTGGAAACAGGAAACACCATCAGGGAAAACGGCCTGACAATCCTTGAAGATCTTGATTCGATCAGTACCAGGTTAATCGTCAACAAGGCTAGTTTCACCACAAAATCCGAAAGCGTGCATGCATTTATCAACACGATACAAATTGGTTTGGAGTGACACGGAATGAAACTTACTACAGGTAACCAATTTTTAAGGGAACTGCAAAACCCGACTGAACAAACCGACAACAGCCAGCTGGATTCATCCGTACTGGACATCATCTCCAGGGTGAAGCAAGCGGGAGACAAAGCATTATTGGAAATGACTGAAAAATTAGATGGTGTCAAGCTTGATACGATTCCTGTTTCGGAAGCAGAATTTGCGGAGGCACAGGAAGCAGTCAGCGATGAGTTTATAGCAGCCATTCAAACTGCCCGTGAAAATATTACCGCCTTCCATGCCAATCAAAATGAACAATCATGGTTTATGAACCAGGCTGGCGGCATTACGCTCGGACAAAAAGTGACCCCCATCGAACGGGTCGGTGTTTACATACCAGGTGGAAAAGCCTCCTACCCTTCTTCCGTCCTGATGAATGTCATTCCCGCAAAGCTGGCAGGTGTAAAAGAGATCGTTATGACCACACCTCCGGACAGCGACGGAAGAATCAGCCCGTATGTGCTTTCAGCTGCTAAAGAAGCAGGCGTTGATACGGTTTATAAAGCCGGCGGCGCCCAGGCAATCGCAGCGCTGGCTTATGGCACTGAAACGATCGGCAATGTCTTTAAGATTGTCGGTCCCGGGAACGCTTATGTTGCCCGCGCCAAAAAATGGGTGTTCGGCGATGTGGCTATTGATATGATTGCCGGACCAAGCGAAATTTGCATCATTGCCGATGAAACGGCACAGCCCCGGTTCGTGGCAGCAGATTTGCTCTCCCAGGCAGAACACGATGAACAGGCACGCCCGTTGCTCATTGCAACAAACAGACAAATCGCTGAAGCTGTAAAGGCTGAATTATCCCGGCAAACCGAACGATTGGAGCGAAAAGCCGTCATTCAGCAGTCGCTCGCACAAAATGGCCGCATCATTCTGGCCGAAACTCTTTCTGAGGCATTCGATATCGCTAACCGGATTGCGCCGGAACATTTGCAGCTGATGATCGCGCAGCCATTTGAAAATCTTTCTAATATCACAAATGCTGGAGCGATTTTTCTCGGAGCCTATTCACCCGAACCGCTTGGTGATTATGCAGCCGGACCGAATCACACGTTACCGACCAGCGGCACTGCGGTATTCTCTTCACCGCTTGGGGTCTATGATTTTGTTAAAAAGTCAAGTATCATCCATTATTCAAATGCAGCACTTAATAAAATCTCAACAGATATTATTTCCATTGCCAACGCGGAAGGGCTCACAGCTCATGTCAATTCAATCCAAATCAGAAAGGATGAAAACGATGCGTAATGCCACAATTAACCGAAAAACAGCCGAAACAGCCATCTCAGCAGAACTCGAACTGGATGGCAAAGGGATGTCACAAGTAAAGACAGGCATTGGCTTTTTCGATCACATGCTGACACTGATGACCAAACACGGACTATTTGATCTGAAGCTTAACTGTGACGGCGATCTGGAAGTTGACCAGCATCATTCCGTGGAGGATACAGGTATAGTCCTGGGGCAGGCATTCAAAGAGGCACTTGGTGATAAAGCAGGCATCACCCGTTACTCGACTGTGACAACACCAATGGATGAGGCACTCTCGTTCATTTCCGCCGATATCAGCGGGCGCCCTTATCTCGTTTATCATGTTGGTGGGCTGAAAGATAAAGTCGGCTCATTTGATACCGAGCTGGCTGAAGAGTTTTTCCGGGCCTTCGTCAATCATGCCGGCATTACACTGCATATTAATCTGGCATATGGGACAAACAGCCATCACATCATCGAATCGGTCTTTAAAGGAGTCGGCCGTGCGCTTGATCAATCCGTGTCTCTGAATGACAGAATCGACGGCATCCCATCGACCAAAGGGGCACTATAATAAAAGATGCGGTTTTGACAACAAGAGGGGGACGCCTGAGTTGAAGAAGCTCCCGCACGTTTTGGCGGGCTCTCGCATGTTTTGACGGACTTCTCGCACGAGTTGGTGGACTTCTCGCACGAGTTGGTTTTTGCACCTTCGTATACTCGGTGCAAAACCAACTTCAACTTTTAGAAGATCAAAGACTTAAATTAAGTTTGTCCGATGAAGATGGCAAATTGGCATACAATTTCACCCTGAAAAAAGCGATACGGCCGGTTAAAGCTACTACAATTTTTTGGAGCTGATGCTATTATGATTCTTTTTCCTGCAATTGACATCAGAAACGGTAAATGTGTCCGCCTTATCCAGGGCGACTATAATAAAGAAAAAATATACAATGACTCCCCTGCCGATGCAGCGCAGAAGTGGGAGAAAAATCAGGCTGAATTCTTACATATTGTTGATTTGGATGGAGCCAAAGATGGCGTCTCAGCAAATATTGAAACTATCCGGAAAATCGTTGATGCCACAAATATTCCTGTTCAAGTCGGGGGCGGCATCCGTTCAATGGACATCATCCGTAAATACCTGTCGGCAGGAGTGGATCGCGTTATCATCGGAACTGCCGCTATCAATGACAAATCGTTTCTTGAAGAGGCGATCAGTACATTTGGCAACAAAATTGCCGTATCGATTGATGCCCGAAATGGCCGCGTTGCCACTGACGGCTGGACGGAAACGAGTGATGTGACAGCAAGAGGTCTGGTAAAAGAGCTTGAAACAATTGGCGTAGCGACCATCATTTATACCGATATTTTAAAAGATGGCATGCTGAAGGGGCCGAATTTTCAAGAACTGGATGCCATCAACCAGCTGACCGCCATCAACGTCATCGCTTCCGGAGGTGTATCATCCAAAGCGGATGTTAATCAGCTGAAAAACATGAACCTCTACGGAGCCATTATCGGGAAAGCACTGTACGATGGCACGCTATCGTTTCAATCATTACGGGAGGAGATTTAAATGTCAATAAAACGAATCATCCCATGTATGGACGTTGACAAAGGGCGGGTCGTAAAAGGACATCAGTTCCAGAACATCCGTGATGTGGCCAATCCGATTGAACTTGCTAAACGATACAATGAGGCCGGTGCAGATGAACTGGTGTTTTATGATATTACCGCATCGAATGAAGAACGGCCGATATTTTTGGATATCGTTGAACAGGTGGCGGCAGAAATGGCTATTCCGTTCACGGTCGGAGGCGGCATCCGAAGCGTCGGGGATATCCATCAGACATTAAAGGCCGGATCGGACAAAGTTTCAATCAACAGTGCCGCGGTAAAGAACCCTGAACTCATAAAAGAAACAGCCCTTAAATTCGGCAGCCGGTCCATCGTGCTCTCAATCGATGCCAAACAGACCGGTCCGAAAAAATGGACCGTTTTTACCAAAGGCGGCAGAGAAAATACCGGCCTCGATGCGGTTGAATGGGCAAAGCGGGGAGAACAACTCGGTGCCGGTGAGATCGTCGTAAATGCGATCGATACGGATGGGGAAAAAAATGGCTATAACCTTGATATGACAAAGGCTGTTGCTGACAATGTCAACATTCCGGTTGTGGCAAGCGGCGGTGCCGGATCGGAGAAACACATTGCCGATGCGCTGACAGAAGCAAATGCTGATGCGGCGCTGGCAGCTTCTGTCTTTCACTATAACGACATACAGATCCCTGAACTGAAGAGCTATCTGAAACAAAACGGCATTACTGTCAGGAGGTAATATTATGTACGACGAACAGCTGAACAGGCTCACATTCGATCAGCAAGGGCTGATTCCGGCGATCATTCAGGACGCTGAAACCGCCGAAGTTTTGACGCTTGCTTATATGAACAAGGAATCACTCCAAAAGACACTCGAAACCGGTGAGACATACTTTTACAGCCGGCAGCGCCAGGAACTCTGGCATAAAGGTGAAACCTCAGGAAACCGGCAGATTGTCAGAACGATTCGCTTCGACTGTGATTCTGATTCACTTCTGGTGATGGTTGAGCCGCTTGGACCCGCCTGTCATACTGGAAAGAAGTCATGCTTTTATAATATGCTGCAGGAACATGACACGCGTGATCAAATGGGGATAAACGAACTGACAAATCTCATAAGTCAGCGGCGTAATGAGGCAAGCGAAGGATCCTACACCGCCTACTTATTCGAAGAGGGCATTGATAAGATCCTGAAAAAAATCGGTGAAGAAACAAGCGAAGTCATCATCGGCGCCAAAAATAACGATCACGAAGAAATGACATGGGAGATCGCTGATTTGACTTACCATACACTTGTCCTGATGGAACTGATGGGGGTTTCCATTTCAGATATTAAACAGGAGCTGGACAAACGTCATGCCGTAAAGGAAGGTAGTGCCAATGAATAAATTCTGGAGTGAAGCCGTCAAACGGACAGAACCCTATGTACCGGGGGAACAACTGAACGACCCGAATATTATTAAGCTGAACACCAATGAAAATCCGTATGATCCATCACCACAGGTCACTGAAGCAACACAAAATGAACTAAAACGAAAATTACGCCTGTATCCGTCCCCGGATGCTGATGGCCTTCGTGATGAATTAGGCCGTTATTTTAAGCTCGACAGGGATTACATTTTTGCCGGGAACGGGTCAGATGAAGTGCTCGCATTTTCATTTATGGCTTTTTTTGAGCAGCATGCCATTGTCCGCTTCCCTTCGATTACGTACAGTTTTTACCCTGTATATGCCAAGCTGTTCAATGTTCCGTATGAAGAGATCGCGTTAAACCGTGATTTCACGTTGCCTGCTGAAAATTTTTTCGGAGCTGACGGTGGTGTTATCATTGCCAATCCCAATGCGCCAACAGGATTATATTTGGACACTGCCGCCATTGAAGAAATCGTCATGAATAACCCTGAATGTGTCGTGATCATTGATGAAGCATATATTGATTTTGCCCCCGCTTCAGCTGTTTCTTTAGTTAAGCAATACCCTAATCTGCTTGTTGTAAGAACCATGTCAAAGTCACGGTCACTGGCCGGCTTGCGGGTTGGCTTTGCGATCGGTGATCCAGGGCTGATTGAGGCACTGAACCGGATCAAGGATTCATTTAACTCCTATACAATTGACCGTCTCGCCATCGCGGGGGCAGCAGCTGCCATCAGGGATGAGGATTACTTTCAGGAGATCAGACAAAAGATCATAAGCACAAGGGAATGGCTGATTTCCGAAATGAAAATACGCGGATTTCATGTCCTTCCTTCACACGCTAATTTTATTTTTGTTTCCCATTATAAAGCGTCAGCCGAGTCACTTTACCAGCGTTTAAGGGAGTCAGGCTTTTTAGTGCGTCATTTTCAAAAACCGGAAATTGAAAATTATCTCCGTATTACAATTGGATCCGATGAGCAGATGGAATTCTTTCTAAACGCATTGGATAGTACCATCTTGTCTTCTGCTGGTTCTACTGTTCAGGACTGAAAAAGTTTATTAACATAATCAAAACCAGGTTCCAAATAGAACCTGGTTTTTTAGAGTTTTTATAAATTTATCGTTACATTCGCTTTTTCGCGAAGCTGATCAATAATCTTTTGTGTTGCTTTAGCTTCTTTTTGTCGTTTAACCTGATTTTTCAAATCTGATTTCATGTCTTCAAAAGAAGGGATGTCTCCCCCGCCATCTTTACTGTTTTTGCTCATCTGTTCCCTTTGAGACTTAAACTTATCATAGGCTTCCTTCAGCTCTTTCTCTGTAGGTTCAGTATCACCTGACTCGTCAGCAATCAGCTTATCCATTTTTACCCGCTGTTTCACCTGTGACATGACTTCCTTCTCTTTCATGCCTTGTTCCTTTAAGGCAGATAAAAATTTATCTTTTGATTTGAGCTGATTTTGTTTCGCCAATTCCTTCAGTGTCTCATCAATCTCTTTTTGGGAAGCTTTATAATCTCGATTATTTACTTCCTGTATAAGCAGCTCGGTTCCTACCATACCTTCTGCCGTCTGTTTTTTCAATTTATCCTGGTCGAGTTTCTGCCCGCTCATCTGAGATTGCATGGCCATTCGCTGAAATTGTCCCTTGTAAGTACTTTCAAATTCTTTCTTGGTTATTTCCTTACCATTTACCTTTGCAACAACATCAGGAACTCCTTCCAGGTTGGGTTTAGGCTTTTCTTGCTTCTTAGATGCTTGTTCGTCCTGACTTTCCTTGGCACTTTCCTTACTATCTCCAGAGTCGCCGTCATCGCCGCCGCATGCTGCCAGCACGACAGCCAGACCCAGCGTCAACATAATCGTTATAAGCTTTTTCATAGAGTTTTCCCTCATTTCCTTCCATTGTTATTTCATTCAAACATATTTTATGGCGGTGTCGCAAGTTTTATTATACGGGGTATTTCAAGTGATGTCCCATGACAGCGGCACTTATGGTGTAGATTAACATTTCATTTACAATTCAGCCGGCTTTTTACTTAATTTTGCCGTACGAAAAAGAGATTGGCATTATCACCAACCTCTCTTTCCCTGTTCTATTCCAGGCTTTTCGAAATTTCATTAACCATCTCCTGTACAGAGACCAATCCTCCGCCGGAAAGGTACCAATAGTCCGGATTCAAATAGACAATATTATCGTTCTGATATGCTTTTGTTTGTTTAACGAGTTTGTTTTCAACGACCTGTTTAGCCGAAGATTCGCTCCCGACAACAGCACCGCGGTCAATGACATAAAGCATTTCAGGATCTTGCTCAACGACGTACTCAAAGGAAACGTTCATACCATGCGTGGATGCTTCAATTCCCTCATCAACTGCCGGAATCCCAAAAACATCATGGATGAGGCCGAATCTTGAACTTGGACCATATGCACTGATTTTATCATCATTTGCCAGAATGATTAATGCATTTTTACCGCTTGATGACGCTTGTTCCTTTAAATCAGCAATCGATTGTTCAATCTCCTGAAGTTCCTGATCAATTTCATCCTGCTTATCGAAAATGGTTCCAATTTTTGAAAGATTTTCTTTGAATGACTCCATGTACCGGGTTGTATCAACGCCAAGGTATATTGTTGGTGCAATTTCCTGAAGCTGGTCGTATAAAGAAGACTGCCTTCCGGATATAATTATGAGATCGGGATTCATCTGGGCCAGTTTATCAAAATCAGGTTCCTTTAGACTGCCGACATTCTTGTAGTCGTCACCTTCGTATTTTTCCAAATAGGACGGTATGCTCCCCTTTGGAACACCTGCTGGTTCAATTCCCAATTTATCCATTGTATCGAGCGTTCCATAATCAAATACAACCACATCTTCAGGGTTTTTAGGGACTTCAGTTTCACCAAGTTCATGTGAGACTGTCACCTTTTCCTGTTCCTGGGCTCCGGAAGCATCATCGCTACCCCCTGACGTTGATCCGCATGCTGCCGTAAAGATTGCTGCAATACCTAATACACATATTAAGACTATTTTTCTCATTTATTACACCCTCCAATATTTATGCAAAGTAAACGCAAATTCGTTGGTTATTAACATATTTAATATCAATATCCATGTCGTAAATGTCTCTAAGTACACATTTGTCAATCACATCACAGGTCGGTCCCTGTTTAACGACCTCGCCATCCTTGAGTGCAACGATCTGATCGGAATAGCAAGATGCGAAGTTTATATCATGAATGACAATCAATATTGTTTTATCAAGTTCATCGACAAGCCGTCTCAGTGTCTTCATAATTTGAACAGAATGCCTCATGTCAAGGTTGTTCAGCGGTTCATCCAGCAAAATATATTCAGTATCCTGGGCGATAACCATGGCAATGTGCGCCCGCTGACGCTGACCGCCACTTAGTTCATTAATGTATTTATCTTGCATGTCTCGCAGTTCCATATAATCGATTGCTTCATCAACCTTTGCCCAGTCCTCCCTGCTTAACCGGCCCTGTGAGTATGGGAACCGCCCAAACGAAACAAGCTCGCGGATGGTCAAGCGCAGATTCAGATTATTTGACTGTTTCAGTATGGAGATTTTTTTAGCCATGTCATTATTTTTTTGTTTTGTAATATCTTTGCCGTCAATTGAAATATCGCCTTCATCCTTGGCAATCAGTCTGCTTATCATTGAAATGAGCGTACTTTTCCCCGCGCCATTCGGCCCTATGAATGACGTGATTGTGCCTTTTTCCACTGATACCGAGACATCATTGATGACTTTTTTATGATTATATTTCTTAAAAACACGCTTCAAATCTACCATGATTTATTCTCCTTTAATAAAAGATAAATAAAGTAAATGCCGCCGACAAAGTTGATGATCACACTGATTGTGGTCTGGAATGCAAACAGCTCTTCAACAACAAACTGTCCGCCTAAGAGGGCGATAATGCTGATCAGCACCGAACCGATAATAAGATAAAAATGACGGTATGTTTTTAAAAATTCATAGGCAACATTCACAACCAACAGCCCAAGAAACGTTATCGGTCCGATCAGCGCTGTGGCTATCGAAATCAGGATTGCGACAATAACCAGTAGCCGTTTCACCACATAATCGTATGGAACTCCCAGGTTAACCGCATGATCTTTTCCTAATGCGAGTACATCGAGATATTTGTAAAACCGGATAAAATACAGTGTCACAAGTACCATTAAACCAAGTGATAAATAGACAAGGCTTTTGTTGACATTGTTGATACTGGCAAACATCCGGTCCTGGGCAACCATGAATTCATTCGGGTCAATCAGCACTTGCATGAAATCGGTAAAGCTACCGAAAAAAGTTCCCAGAATCATGCCAATCAGGAGCAGAAAATAAATGTTATTGTTTTCTCCTTTAAAAAGAAAACGGTAAAGCAGCAGCGAGAATAACACCATAATCCCGACTGAAAGGAAGTAATTGATATTGCTGCTCATCATGACCAGTGACTGTGACCCAAATACAAATATAATGAATGTTTGCAAAAGCAGATAGAGTGAATCCAGTCCCAAAATATTTGGGGTCAATATCCGGTTGTTCGTGATTGTCATAAATACCGTTGTTGCAAATCCGATGGCTGATCCGGTTAATATAATGGCCACGACGCTGGTAATCCGGCGCGGCAGAATATAGCCGATATTCCCGGTAAGGTCATATAAAATGTAAATCAGGGTGATGACTGCTGCAATAACTGCCAGGGTGATTGTCTTTTTCTTATAGCCCATATTTCTTTCTCCTCAGCAGCAGATAAATGAATATACCGCTTCCAATGACACCAACGGTCAGGCTGATCGGAATTTCGTACGGATAAATGGCAATCCTTCCGATAATATCGCAGGCCAATACAAAATTCGCCCCCAGCAGTGCTGTATGCAGCAGACTTTTCTTTAAGTGGTCACCCTGATAAATGGTCACGATATTTGGAATAATCAGCCCTAGAAACGGAATGACACCAGCCGTTAACACGACTGACGCTGTTACCAATGCAACGATAATCAGCCCGATATTGACGACCTGCCGGTAATTCAAGCCCAGGTTTCTGGCAAAGTCCTCACCCATTCCTGCAATCGTAAATTTGTTTGCAAACAAATAAGCAATGAGCAGGATCGGGATACTGACATACATAAGCTCGTAATTTCCACTCATGATCATCGAGAAGTCCCCCTGCATCCAAGAGGACATGTTCTGAATCATGTCATTCCTGTAAGCGAGGAATGTTGCAACAGAACTTATGATATTCCCGAACATCAGCCCAACCAGCGGTATGAATATGGCATCTTTGAACTTGATTTTCTCAAGTATTTTCATAAAAACGAAGGTGCCCAAGAGTGCAAACGAGAATGAAATGAACATCTTCTGCAGCGGACTGGCGGATGTAAATAACATCAGCGCCACCAATATCCCCAGCCTGGCTGAATCCAATGTACCCGAGGTGGTTGGTGAGACGAATTTGTTTTTACTTAACTGCTGCATAATAAGGCCGCATATGCTCATGCTCGCTCCCGCAATCAAAATGCTTATGAGCCTTGGCAAGCGACTGATCGTCAACAATTCCAGCTGCTCTTCCGATAAACTGAAAATCTCCCACGGCGCAATATCTGATACACCTATAAAAACAGAAATAAATGATAAAACGATCGCTGCCAGCGCCAGATGCCATATCTTCATAAAAAACCCTCGAATGCATTTTAGAATGATTATTAGATTTTAATAAATCTAACTTAATTAATAATGAAATTCATTATCAATTAGAAGTTGTGTATCATTATAGCAGATTTTGTGACAACTGCAACATTCTTCACAAAAAAATTTGAATTAAAAAAGAAACCCTTGAAAAGAAACAATCTTTTCAAGGGTTTCTGCTATGGACGTATTAATCTTCTTCGATGACCTCGCAGCCTTCATCCGTACAGTATGTGGTTTTGGATTTTTTAGGATTCAATGATTCCAGTGTCGGTGTTTCTTTTTCCTCTTCCCAAACTTTTTCCAATACTTCGCTGAAGACTTCCTGTGGCTGGGCTCCGGATACAGCATATTTGTCATTAAAAACAAAGAACGGCACACCCTGTACATCCAATTGCCTGGCCTGTTCTTCATCGGCACGGACATGGAGAGCATAGTCATCCACTTTCAGCATTGCTGTTACGTCATCTTCTTCCAGGCCAACTTCACTGGCAAGCCTGATGAGTGTTGCATGATCACTGATTAGTTCCGAATCCGTGAAATATGCTTCCAAAAGCCGCTCAGTCATTTCTTTTCCTTTGCCTTTTTCGTCAGCGTATTTTGCCACACGGTGTGCGTCAAATGTGTTCGTATGTTGCATTGTATCGAAATTGTATGTCAATCCCACTTCGGCAGCCTGTTCTCCCAGGCTTTCATTCATGCTTTTTGCCTGTTCAAAAGGCATTCCTTTTTTAGAGGACAGATATTCATGTATATTCTGCCCGGGGTTCACTTCAGCCTCCGGGTCCAATTCATAGCTTTTATAACCCACTTCTACCTCATCACGATGCGCAAATTGCTCCAGGGCATGTTCCAATCTGCGCTTGCCTATATAACAAAACGGGCACACAAAATCTGACCATACTTCTATTTTCATCATAACACCTCGTTTCTGCGTTTTATTGTAGCACAGCACAAAGCTTTACAGTAAACATTGTGCTTAAACGTTTTATTAGAGGCGCGAATTTAATAGAAAAAACAACATTCTAACGGCGGAGTTCAAGTCTAATGTGTTTGTTCGCCATCTTCAATATAACGGCCATAATCCGGCTTGGCCGTTTGATCAAATGTTTGAACGAGCTCTTGCAAGCCTTCCGTTAAGTCTTCTCCCTGCATCGCTGTTCCATGTCCGGGTATGACCATGTCAGGTTTGAGCGCTTCCAGTTTCGCCACCGATTTCTTCGCCGCCTCCCAGTCCGTCGTTAAATAACGCGGTGGACCGTTCACTTCATCGGTTTGCATCAATACATTGTAAAACGAATCCTGTCTCACAGTGATAAACGCATCACCGGAAAGAAGCAGCGCATCACTTCCCCGGTAGAAAGATACATGGCCTGGTGAATGACCCGGGGTATGGATCCATTCCCAGTCCTCCAGCCCGGGGATGGTATGGTCATCCGGAAGGGGGTTAACTGCGTCACCCAAATCAATTGGTTCATTGGGATACATACCGGATATTTTAGCCAGCAGACCGCCTTCAACACCCGGATCCGGCTCAGGATAGCTTTTCTCGCCGGTTAAATACGGCATCTCCAGCTTGTGCGCATATACCGGAACGTTCCATTCTTTCACGAGCTCGACCAAACCCCCGACATGATCAAAATGCCCATGGGTCAGAATAATGGCAGACGGTTTGCTGTTCTCGCCAAAGCGCTCTGTCACAACCGATTTGATTTCATCTGCACCTCCCGGCAATCCTGCATCTACAAGTATCCATTTCCCTCTGTCCGGGTAACCGAGAAAGACAATGTTTGCAATCTGATCGGTGTAATAATACACATCATTGATAACCTCCCGCCCTGAACGGCTTGTAATAGATGTCATCGGGATGAATTTATTGTCCCGGGGCTCATGCATTTCTTCATCCAAACAAAAAACCTCCTTTTTGCCTTAGTATCTGGAGATTTTTTGATTATAATCATGATATTTTGTGAAAACATTGCTTGGCGTTTTTGCCATTTAAAAGCTGCTCACCCATTCAGGTAAACAGCTTCTGCTATCAATCATCAAGCAATGATTTGCCCATGACGGAGACGCGTTTTGTATTTTTCAGTTCATCAAGTGTACTGGCGCCAACCCCGAACATCGTCATTTTCAGTTCCAATTCAATCTGATCCATTGTTTCAATGACAGCTTTATCTGATTCGGTTGCGGCCTCCAGCAGCTTTCTCGCAAAGCCTATGACATCCGCGCCGATTGTCAGTGCTTTCGCAGCATCCATGCCAGTTTTCATGCCGCCGCTGGATACAACCGGTACATCCTCCAGAGCGCTTTTTACTGATACGATACAGTCTTTTGTCGGGATGCCCCAATTATTAAACGACTCTGCTGCGGCTTTTTTCAGCGGATCGTTCGAGCGGAGCTTTTCCACCTGACTCCAGGAGGTTCCGCCGGCTCCGGCGACATCAATATAGGAAACACCGGCATCATACAATTTTTTCGCAATAGTGCCGTCAATGCCAAACCCGACTTCTTTTGCACCAACCGGAACGTTGACAGCAGAACAGACTTTTTCAATCTTCGGCAGCAGATTTTCGAAATTCAGATCACCGCCGTCCTGGACTGCTTCCTGAAGCGGGTTGAAATGCAGAACGATTGAATCAGCCCCCGTCAACTCAACAATGCGCTGACATTCTTCTGCGCCGTAGCCATAATTCAGTTGTACAGCACCAATGTTAGCAATCAGGGGAACACTCGGCGCATATTTTCGAATTAAAAATGATTCCTGATGTGTATCACTTTCCAGAAGTGCCCTTGTTGAGCCGAGAGCAACGGCCCATCCTTTTTCTTCCGCTGCTTTAGCAAGATTTTGATTGATTTTCGCTGCAAGTTCAGAACCCCCGGTCATTGAGCTGACAAGGAATGGAGCTTTTAACGGCTTGTCCAGAAAACGGGTGCCCGTATCAATATCAGCAAAATTTATTTCCGGTAATGCATTATGGATAAAGGAAATCCCTTCAAGTCCTGTTGATTTGTTTACACCTTCTACATTGTCGGTTAAACAAAGCCGGATATGCTCTGTTTTCCGCTTATTTATTCCTTCTTCCATCACTATTCATCCTAACTTAAATGTCATTATGTTTATCATACCAGTAATCGATCGGGAATAAAACAAAATGGCAATTGCTTGCTGGAACAATTGCTGTTCAACTGATATACTTATTCTCAATATCTAACTCCGGGAGGCCAATCAATGAAAAAGGAAGCAAAAAATTTTGCCGAAAAAGCCCATGAAGGCCAAATACGGAAAAGTTCTGACGACCCTTATATTACTCATCCCATCCGTGTTGCCAAACGTCTTGAAGAGGCTGGATTCAACGACGAATTGGTATGCGCCGGTTATTTGCATGACGTCGTGGAAGACACACCTTATGAAATAGAGGACATTGAAGAAGCATTCGGCATCAAGGTTGCCAGCCTGGTTTCCGCTCATACAGAAGATAAATCAAAAACATGGAAAGAACGTAAACAACATACAATTGATACCGTAAAATTCGCTTCAAGAGACATTAAATACCTGATTCTCGCTGATAAATTGGACAATCTGTTATCGATGGAACAAGAGTATAATTTGCAGGGCGATGCATTGTGGGAAAACTTCAACGCAGGCTTTGAAGAGCAAAAATGGTATAACAAATCGATTGCCGAGAATATGAGTGCCGGATTGTCTGAAGATGAGATGCCGGACTATTTCCGGGAGTTTGAAGAGGCAGTGAAGCGGGTCTTTGGATGAGATTATTGCTTTAATCAGCGGGAGACATTTTGAAAATCATCGCTTCTTCTGAAACTTATAGCCGTCAAGCCACAGTATACGTCTTATTATAAATGCAAGTAAGATAGGAAGAGGACGCGGATTTCTCCACGTCCTTCAGAGCAATTACCGATGATTCATTTGGCTTGGTTCGGGGCCATTACGATGGTTGCGGTCCAGTTCAGCAATCTTATCCATATCATCTGGGCTTAACTCAAAATCGAACACATCAAAATTCTCTTCAATCCGTGATGGTGTAACGGATTTCGGGATGACAATCGAGTTGGATTGAAGGTGCCAGCGAAGAACAACTTGGGCGATTGTTTTACCGTGCTTTTCAGCAATTTCCTTCACAATATCATTACTTAAAACATCCCCGCCGCTCATTAACGGACTCCAAGCTTCCAGATAAATATCATGCTTTTGGCAGAACGCTTTCAACTCTTTCTGCTGGAGATATGGATGGCACTCCACCTGGTTGACAGCAGGTACGACTTCACATTCATCCAGCAGTCGCTGCAAATGATCAATGTTAAAATTGCAGACACCAATTGCTTTCGCACGGCCATCTTTATACAGTTTTTCCATTGCCTTATAAGTTTCGACATAATCATCGAACTCAGGTGTCGGCCAGTGGATCAAGTACATATCAACATAATCCAGTCCTATTTTCTCAAGACTTTCGTCAAACGCTTTTAACGTATTTTCATAACCCTGGTCTGAATTCCATACTTTTGTTGTGATAAACAGATCTTCACGGGGAACATCGCTTTGTTCAAGAGCTTTTCCAACCCCATTTTCATTTTCATATGCTTTCGCCGTATCAATTGAACGATACCCAACTTTAATTGCCTTGGATACAGCCGGTGTTGCTTCTTCATCCGGCACTTGCCAGACACCAAAGCCTAGTTGTGGTATTTCAAGTCCATTATTTAGTGTAACGTATTTCATATAACAGCTTCCTTTCTTGCCATGATGGATTTTCAGTTTATCATATTCCGACAGATAAGATAAAACTATTGATACACTTCCCGTTTTTCCCTTGCAAATGAATAGTTCCCTTCATATCGCATCAATTCTCCGTCAGCAAGCCAGTACGTAACAGGGAAAATTTTATCCAGGAAATACCGGTCATGGGAAACAGCTACGATTGTTCCATCAAAATGTTCCAAAGCATCTTCCAGCACTTCTTTTGATTCAATATCCAAATGGTTGGTCGGTTCATCGAATATGAGCAGGTTGTGGTTTTGATGAACAAGCTGGGCAAGACGCAAACGCATTTTTTCTCCGCCGCTCAAGTCTTCTACTTTTTGAAAAACAGTCTTTCCATAAAACAGAAATCGTGCTAATATCCCTCGGGCTTCCCCTTCTGTTACATGAACCTGATCACGAAACGCATCCAGGATTGATCTGTCCTTATCCATTTCAGTCATATGCTGGGACAAAAAACCGACTGACAAATTACTTCCTAACCTAATTTCACCATCATCTGCCGTTTCCGTACCAAGTATCATTTTCAATATGGTGGATTTTCCACTTCCATTTTCACCGACAATAGCAACTCGCTCCTGAAACCGAACATGTATATCGATTGCTGATAACAATAGCTGTTCACCAAACGACTTACAAACTGCTTCCATAATCATAACATCATTTCCGCTCCGTTTGCCGATTTGAAAATCCAACCCGATCTTTTTATGCTCTAAAACCGGCCTTTTCATAACATCAATCCGTTTCAGTGCTTTTTCCATGCTTTTCGCCCGGCGATGCAACCCTGCATTAGGCGGGTTGGCCTGGTTCGCCCATTCTTTAAGCCGTTTAATGGTTTCTTTCATTTTTTTGATCTTCTTTTGCTGATCTTCGTATTGCTGGAATTCCCGCAGAAGACGTTCTTCGCGTTCTTTCACATAACCCGAGTAGTCGGTGCGATATTTAATCAATTCCCCTTGATCCATCTCCAGGATGGATGTTACGTTCTCATCCAAAAAGTAGCGATCATGTGAAACAATCACAACCGTCCCAAGATATTGCTGGATAAAATCGGTAAGCCATTCAATCGCTATAAGATCAAGGTGATTCGTCGGTTCATCCAACAGCAACAGATCGGGTGAAGTCAGCAGCAACTGGGCTAACCCGACCTTTGTCCGTTCACCGCCACTGAGCTGCCGCCATTTCTTTTGAGATAAGTCATCAATGTTAAGTCCGCTCATGATTCGTCTGATTTTCGAGTCGACTTCATAACCGCCATCCTGCTGGAATTTTTCCTGCAGTTCGCCGTATTTTTCAATATGTCGCGTTAATTTATCAGGGTCTGTCTCCTCCGACATGGCCCGTTCCAGTTTTGCCATTCTCACTTTCAAATCTTCAATCTCATCAAAAACATCATAAAGAATGGCTTCAACCTGCTTCCTGTCGTCAATTTCCGGCCTTTGTTCAAGCAGCCCAACCGTTAAACCTTTTTTCCACGTCATTTGCCCTGAAGCAGGCTCCGTTTTCCGGGCGATTAGATCCAATAACGTCGTCTTTCCTTCCCCATTTCGGCCGATTAACCCGATTCGATTACCTTGTTTAATTTCAGTTGTCATTCCTTCAAAAATAGTATTAGCACCAGTTATTTGCGTTACTTTTTGTATACTGCATACGATCATAATTCTCTTCCTCCGTTTGAAGAGACACTGCTGCAACAAGAACAAAGGCGCAAGCGCCCGTTTAGCGACGTACGGACTGGACTGAACCGCAGGAGATAAAGGAAACACGGCGACCATAGGAAGCCGCTGTTGACTTATCGGACGGAGGTGAAGGAAGTCACGCTAGTCGCTGGGCGCTGGAGCCGGACGTGGCAATTTTTGATAAAGCATTCGTAGAGCCAAAAGTTTATACTTTCCTATACAACAAAAAAGACGGCAGAGAAACAGTCTCCACCGCCTTGAATATAAAAATTCCGTTCGTGGACAGATGTCTCTTACTGGTATTTTTCCGTTAAGTTATCTTAAAAAAGGACATACGTATCCCTTTGATAGAAACATCGGAAAAAAGCGCATAGCAAATCCACAGATATTCTCTGAATTTATCTATGCCGCTGCCAGTAAAATTCATCTGATCCACCTCCTTTTGATACTAGTTTATTTTATAAACTACAGGAAGTCAATAAAGTTATACTAAAAAGGCTTTTATTAGCGTTTATTTTTAAAGATACAATAAACATTTTCAAAGATGGACAAAGAGTCAGACACTCTCTTCCCACTTTTTGACTTTGAATGGGGCGATAATAAGTACGATGATTAATACGAGTCCGAGATAACCGATAAATGGGTACAGGGATGAAACGAGATCAGTAAATCCGACAAAGCTTGCCGCATAGCCGGTAATCACTGTAATGATGAAAAAGACTTTGAATTTTTTCGTCGCTGGCTCCGTAAAACGCGCACCGAACGAGTAGAACATGCTGATAGCTGTATTAAAAATCATGGCGAATAATACCAGTGACATAAGGACACCTAAAATTGGCGATATGTCATTCACAATTCCAAGTGTCGGTAATTCCAGGCTGCCAACGTCTTCAATTTTAGCGAAGATGGCCAGATGACTTAAAAGAATAATGAGACCCAGACCAACCCCGCCGGCAAAGCCGCCCCAGCCCGCCGTCTTACGGTCTGCCTCAGCAGCACCTGTAACAATTGCCATAGAGGCGCCTACAGCTGTGTTAAACGAAACGTAATTGATGGCTGAAACAAACCAATTTGGCAGATTTGTCGGATGTTCTCTAGCAATGCTGTCCAAGCTAAGATAAGATCCGTCCATTGTCAGAAAACTGTAGATGGAAACAACCACGACAAACATAATAAGAAATGGTGTGATCCCGCCGATGATGTTCACAACACGGTCAACCTGCAGCATGCCGGTTACAATAATTAAAATGGTTATCAGCGTTGTACCAGCAATAATCGGAATGCCGAACTGCTGATTTAAATTGGAACCGGCTCCGGCGATCATAACTACACCAACTCCGAACAATGTAAAGATTAGAATATAATCAATGAGGAAGCCCAGATAACGGCCGCTGACTCGATAAATAACCTCTTTATGCGATGGCTGCTTCGCACGGCTGCCCAACCACACGAGCATCATTCCGACATAAGCGAATAAAGCAATTGTCACAATCGCTCCAACAACGCCCCATAAACCGAAACTGGTAAAGTACTGTAAGATCTCTTGTCCGGACGCGAGACCTGCCCCGACAATGATTCCGATAAAAGCGCTTCCGATTTTCAAGACTTTTTTCATATGAGTTGTGTCTCCTTCTACGATGCCAATACGATTAAGTGCAGCAGATTATATTTTAATATTTATAGTATCGTCACGTACAGTATCTATTTAATAAATATAAAAGTTTAATAATTTTTATCTTTCTTTACTTTTATCAGGACCGAATTGCCCCAAAGCACAAAGTGTTCCCGCTTCCGGATGTGCTGGACATGTTGTACAAGGAGATCGCCGGGTAAGGCGGATGGTATTATCTTCTAGATAGATAAACCTGTCCACTGCCAGTACGTAAAATAAAACAGAAGTAATGCAAGGATATAAAGCGGCATCAATATGAAGCTTATCTTGAGCAGCTGGCCTGCTTTATAAGTTACTTCCCCCTCTTCATAAAAAAGAAGCAACGCTTTTGAGGTGACCGGAAAAGTCACACAGTAATTCATTCCGATCAAACTTATAAAGACAACAGCGCCAGGTAGCTTTCATCCTTGTCTCCTCCTCGTAACAAATCATTACTTACATAGTACCGTTGGAAAATTAATGGAAACTGAGGATGACATTAGAAATTGATTAAGAAAATGTCGACTATGTTACCAACTCCGATGACTATCAGCTTCCGAATTGAAAAGTTATACCGCAATAGAAGCACCGAACAAAGTCACAAAGTGTGGATTCTGCTACATATTCAATCACGTGATATAGTGTTTTATAAAGGGGTTAACAAGGAGGAGATACAATGGCATTTACACTCAACGAAGCCACCATTTCCGATATGCAATATGAAGTGGAAGCTGGCAATCTATCAGCCAAAAAACTCACAATGATGTATTTGAAGCAAATCGCCGACCATAATGACGAGATCAATGCAGTACTGGAAATGAATCCCGAAGCATTGCATATCGCGGAAGCACTCGATACAGAAAGGAAACAAAACGGCACACGCAGTCCGCTCCACGGTATCCCTATTTTAATTAAGGACAACATCAATACCGCCGGAGATAACACACATACAACCGCCGGATCGCTGGCACTTGAAAACCATTACGCACGGGAAGATGCCTTTATCGTTAAAAAGCTGCGTGCGGCCGGTGCTGTTATTCTTGGAAAAACAAATCTGACTGAGTGGGCGAACTTTATGACCGACGGGATGCCTAATGGGTTCAGCTCACTGGGCGGGCAGGTGATGAATCCATATGGCTTGGGTGAATTTGATACAGGCGGTTCCAGTGCGGGATCGGGAGCTGGAATTGCTGCGAACTTTGCGGCTGGAGCCATAGGAACAGAAACGAGCGGATCGATTCTCAGCCCGGCAAGCAGCAATGCCATTGTCGGCATCAAACCGACTGTTGGCCTGTTAAGCCGAACTGGAATCATACCCATCTCAACCAGCCAGGACACAGCCGGACCAATGACCCGTACAGTTAGAGACGCAGCCATTATGCTGAACGCTCTCACCGGCATTGATGAGCAAGACCCTGCGACTTTTATCAGCCGGGACAATGTAACAGCGGATTATGTACAAGCGCTTAATAAAAATGGCTTAAAAACAGCAAGGCTGGGCATTTCACACGATTATTTGAAAGACCTGGATGAAGACGAAGCGGCCATTATCAATACAGCTTTGGCCGATATGGAGAAGTTGGGTGCTGCCATAGCTGATCCAGTTGAGTTGCCCTTTCATTCGAATGATATAAGCGTTATGATTCATGAATTCAAAAACGGGCTCAACGCCTTTCTGAAGGACCTGCCGGCATATTCATCTGTCCATTCATTAGAGGATGTTATTCAATTTAATAAACAGCATAAGCAGAAGGCGCTCAAATACGGCCAGACAAGGTTTGAACAATCCGATAAAAAAAGCGGGAAACTCACTGAGGCGGAATATATTAACGCCCGGCTGAAGGATCTGGAGATGTCACAGGAAAAAGGTATCGACAAGGCCATAGAGGAAAATAACCTGGATGCTTTAATTTTTGCAAATAACTACGGGTCCATTATTGCGGCTAAAGCGGGGTATCCATCCATAACCGTCCCGGCGGGCTTTACATCAGCAGGCAAACCAGTCGGCATCACCTTTACAGGAGCGGCCTTTTCCGAAGCAAGGCTGATTGAACTGGCATATGCCTATGAGCAGGCAACAAAACATCGGAAAGAACCATAATGGGACAAGGTGTCAGCCACCCTGTCCCAAAAAACATTTCTTCGTATGGTCACTCACCATACCTGTGGCCTGCATAAATGCATAGCAGATCGTTGGTCCGACGAATTTGAATCCGCGTTTTTTCAGGTCTTTGCTCATTTGCTCCGATTCTTTGGTTGTCGCGGGAACGTCTGCATGCTCGGCCCAGTCATTTACAATCGGCTCCCCGCCGACAAATTGCCAAATATAACGATCAAAGCTCCCAAATTCCCGCTGAATGCTCAATACAGCCATAGCATTGGTAATAACGGATTCGATTTTTTGTCTGTTCCGGATGATGCTTTTGTCCTGGATAAGTTTGTGAACCCTGTCAGTGTCGTAATAAGCGATTTTTTCCGGATCAAATTGATCAAATGCCTTTCGATAACTTTCCCTGCGTTTAAGTATTGTAATCCAGCTCAGCCCTGCTTGTGCGCCTTCCAAAGAAAGCATTTCGAATAATTTATGATCATCGTGGACCGGCCTCCCCCACTCATAATCATGATAATCGATATAGATCTGGTCATCTGTCACCCATTCACAGCGTTTTTTGTTCATCGTCATTCTTCCTTTGTTTCCACTTCATGTTCATCATAGGAAATCCAGTCACTGAAGCTCCCAGGGTACAGCTTCACATTTTCGAATCCGGCTGATTTCAGGGCAAGCACATTCGGACATGCCGAGACACCTGAGCCGCAGGAAACGATAATTTCGTCATCTTTGGATAATGAATCAAAATTTTTCTCGAGTTCCGTGGCCCCTTTCCACTGGCCGTTTTCATCAAAAACATTCTTCCAAAAGAAATTTTTCGCACCGGGGATATGACCGGCCTTTATATAAAGTGTTTCGTTTTTACCAAGATAGCGATCCCGTGAACGTGAATCAATCAATGTTGCTGACTGATTCTGCAGTTTTTCTTGGACTTCATCGATATGGACAACATCATTTTCTCGAAACGCAGGCTTGAATTCCTTCGCTTCAAGTGCTGGCACTTCTGTTGTAACATCACGACCTGCTTTCACCCATTGTTCAAATCCACCGTCGAGTAAATGGACATCTTGATGACCTGCGTATTGCAAAAGCCACCAGAGTCGTGCAGCGAACATGTCATTCTTCTGATCATAAATAACGACCGTGGTATCCTGATCAATCCCGATGTTGCCTATTTTGGCAGTAAACATCTCCATATCGGGCAAGGGATGACTGCCTCCATGCTTAGCTGCCTTATCAGATAAATCCTTATTTAAATCCAGATAAACCGCTTGCGGGATATGGCCTTCCAAATAGACTTTCCTGCCGGCATCCGCATCTGTTAATTCAAAGCGCGTATCCACTACTACTGTATTTTTCGGGTCGTTTTCCAGTCTCTCCTGAAGCCATTTATCACTTACAACAACTGACATTCTACAACCTCCCAGTTTAAAGTGTTGCATTTATCTATTGTCGTTCATTGTGCTCACTTCCTATTTTAACCGATGGACAAGCCAATGAACAGCACGAATTATTCTTCATTTTCTGATGATAAAAATGGTAAAATAGATGGACGAGGAGATGGATATATAATGAGAGAAGAATTAATCGAACGTTTCACACGATACGTAAAAATCGATACTCAGTCAGATGAAGCTAATACGGCAACACCATCAACACCGGGACAGCTGGAATTGGCTAATCTGCTTGTGGAAGAGTTAAAAGAAATCGGCATGGCTGATGTCTCGATCGATCATAATGGCTATGTGATGGCAACACTGCCGGGAAATACCGAAAAAGACATCCCGACAATTGGTTTTCTTGCCCATGTTGATACGGCGACTGATTTCACCGGCAAAAATGTGAAGCCGCAAATTGTGAATAACTTCGACGGCACAGACCTGACATTAAACGAAGACAAGGGTGTTGTTTTATCCGCCAATGACTTCCCGGAACTGCTGGGCTATAAAGAGCATACACTCATTACAACTGACGGCACCACCTTGCTTGGCGCCGATAACAAAGCCGGCATCGCAGAAATCATGACGGCAATGGCTTACTTAATCGACCACCCGAAAATAAAACATGGGAAAATTCGTGTAGCCTTCACTCCTGATGAAGAAATCGGCCGCGGTCCGCATAAATTTGATGTTGACCATTTTGCTGCCAAATACGCCTATACAATGGATGGAGGGCCGCTGGGTGAATTGCAGTATGAAAACTTTAACGCCGCTGCTGCCAGAATCACATTTCGTGGCAATAGCGTACATCCCGGCACAGCCAAAAATAAAATGGTCAACGCAGGAAAAATAGCTGCTGAATTCATCACTAAGATTCCGAAGCAACAAGCGCCCGAACACACTGAAAAATATGAAGGGTTCTATCATCTGCTCGATGTGAATGGCGATGTGGAACAAACCGTGGTATCCTATATTATCCGGGACTTTGACAAAGACAACTTTGAAGCACGGAAAGAAACAATGCGCCAATTCACCGAAGAAATCAATGGCAAATACGGTGAGGGATCTGCAGAAATTGAGATGAAGGATCAATATTACAATATGCGCGAGAAAATCGAACCGGTTAAACACATAGTGGATATCGCTTATGGGGCGATGGAAAACGCTGAGATCACTCCGCTTGTAAAGCCTGTCCGCGGCGGTACAGACGGCTCACAGCTTTCATACATGGGACTGCCGACACCAAATATCTTCACGGGCGGCGAAAACTATCACGGAAAATTTGAATACATTTCCGTCGATAATATGGAAAAAGCAACAAATGTCATTGTTGAGATTTGCAAGCTGTTTGAGGCAAAAGAACAATAATGAAAGACTGGTCGAATCACCAGTCTTTTGCCATTGCTTCCACCCTTCATCACAATTGATCAAACGTTTGATGAATTGCCGCTACCTTTCCATTACCCTTGATTTTTCATGGATTACACCAAAATAAGCGTGTTAAGATATAACAGAAAAAGAAGAACGAATGACAGGGGAGAATTTGATGTTAAAGAAAAGTCTTACGGGCGCTCTAGCGCTATTTGCCACGCTATTTCTGATTACAGCTTGCAATAATGGGACTTCAGAAGACAAGCAATCCGCTGAGAACGCACCAAAAGATGAATCAGACAACCAAAAAAAGACCGAACCGGCCAATAAACAGATCCAATTGCCGCAGGAATACCTGCAAAAAAACGATACAAGTGATTCTGTGAAAATGCTGCAGAGGGCCGTGAATCAAATCGGGTATGACATAAATCCAACCGGGACTTATCATGACATGACGACATGGGCTGTCACAGACTATCAAATGCAGCAGGAGAACCTGCCTGTAACCGGTGTTTACGACGATGTAACCAGAGATGCACTGAAGAAATCATTAAAAAACGCTACATCCATAGAGCCTGGTTCAGGCCTTCAAAAATCCGGCAACAATTCTGATGCAATCAGTAATCCGCACGAAATTCTGGCGCTTGTCAATAAAGATAATGCGCTGCCGGAAGGGTTCGAACCTATCAATCTTGTCGTACCGGATGTCCGCTTCCCGTTTGAAGACTTTTTGCCAAAGAAACAAATGCGGCAAGTGGCCGCAACAGCCATGGAAGACATGTTTGCAGCGGCGGACAATGCAGGACTTGAGCTGTATGCTCAGTCCGGATACCGCTCCTACGACAGACAAGATGCTATTTTTGCCGCCAATGTCCAGGAACATGGTGAAAAAGCAGCGAATAACTTCAGCGCAAGACCTGGTGAGAGTGAGCACCAGACCGGATTGACAATGGATGTCACCAGTCCGGATATTGATTTTAAATTAACCGTTGAGTTCGGCAAAACCGATGAAGGCCAATGGCTCAAGGAGCATGCAGCCGAATATGGTTTTATCATCCGGTATCCGAAAGGGAAAGAAGACATTACCCAATATCAATATGAGCCGTGGCATCTGCGGTATGTTGGTGAAAAAGCAGCGACGGATATTATGGAGCAAGGCATTACACTGGAAGAATACATGGGAGAAAATTAAATAGGTTTAAAAATGGCGCACAACTGAGCATGTGCGCCTTTCTTATGTATTAGCCTGTCCATTGTTTTTCTTCAGGTTGTTTTGACTATGCTCAGAAATTGAGTAACGACTTTTTCCCGGAAGCAAGTTTTACCAGCGGTTAAAAATACATTTACATGTGCTCCATTAAAAAGGCTTCAGTATCATCAACGCAATAACAATCAAAAAAATGATATTTTCAACCCGTTCATAGAAAAAGAGTTTTTTGGATAACACGTAGTATTCATCAGGTATATGCTCTCCTTGATGTTCTTTCAGCAATGCTTTAATCGGCTTCGACCGCGGTGACAAAATAATAGGTCCGAAAGCAAGTCCGGCCAGGAATAACACAAGACTCAAGACATACCATCCCTGGCTGAATAAACAGGGGTTCAGCGCCCCCATCCAGAGACCGGTTATTAACAGCAAGGTCCCCCCTACCATCACATAAATATGCAGACGGTTCCTGATAACGTAAGCATGCCTTAGTTCAGTCATCGTTTCAGCCTTCGTGACAATATAAATCATCACAAACCCCGGACCCAAACCCAGGATTGCTGAAAAAACATGTATAAAAACGAGAAGTTCATAAAATGTCATCCATTATCACACCAATTCGTATCATGTATCCTCATCATACACGATTTACCATAGGGGAAATTGTGAGATTCAGCACATTTCCAACATACTTTTTGACGAAATTGTGCCGGAATATTCAACCGGCATACCGCTTCAAAATTGTGTCCACCGAGCGTCCATATGCTTCACCGAACATATTCAAATGAACAAGTAAATAATACAGCTGATACAGCGGTTTAATGTCCTCATAGTCCGGTGATAACGGGAATTGTTCCTGATAGGCCCGGTAAAAATCACTGGAATAACCGCCAAACACCTCAGTGAATGCCAGTTCAAAGTGCCGGTCACCATAAAGGAATGATGGATCAATCACATATGGTTCGCCCCCGGGACCGGCCAGCCAGTTACCGCCCCACAGATCACCATGAAGATAAGACGGGGCGGCATCATCAGGAATCCACTTGCCAAGATCTTCAAGCAATGTTTCCATGCGTCCGCGTCGTTTGCCGGTCATTCTGCCTTTGTCGATACCCATCCGTAATTGAGCAGCAAGCCGCTGATCCCGATAATATTCCAGCCAGCTTGAAAACAAGCCGTTTGTCTGTGGAAGTGATCCAATAAATGTATCATCATCAAACCCATGCTTTTCACCAAACGTCTGATGCATAGCCGCAATGCGGTCACCCAATATCCGGTCTGTATCCGCTGACGGCGCCCCATCAATCCATTCCATCACAAGATATGCACTGTTACTTTCATCTGTATACGTAAACACTTCCGGTACGGCAATCGAATTTGTTTCCCTGATCAGCTCCAGCCCTCTTGCCTCAAGTTCAAAAAAGCGATCCGGTGCCTCCGGATGAAATTTTATGAAATACTTCCGGTTATCAGTCTCGACAAAACAGCTTTCATTGATTGAGCCGCCTGCTGCATGTTTAGTCGTTTTTATATTGGAATCGTCACCTGCCTGGAGCAAAGCTTTTTTGATTTGTTCATTCACTGGAATACCCCTTTCAAAAAACTATAGAATCCACTTTCACCATCCTATCATGTCATCGTCTTAACCGTAGAAGTTTCTGCTGTATTATACCGATTTCATTTAAAATGCTCTGCTGCTCTTCATCAATCGTTGTTTCCATGCTCATCAGCTGTGTCAATCTCAGCTCCAGCTCCTGTACATCATTTTCCGTGTCAGGGTTATAGTTTGCCTTCCTTTTTTTATGTTCCATAAATTGCCCATAGTTTCCCTCGTAATCCAAAACCTGGCCGTTTCCCAATTCCAGAACCCGGTTTGCCGTTTTTTGAATCAGGTAACGGTCGTGGGAAACAATGATCAATGCGCCCGGATATGCTTGCAGAACATCCTCGATGACTTCTTTTGTATCAACATCGAGAAAGTTTGTCGGCTCATCCAGCACCAATAAGTTGGCACTGCTGAAATACAAAAGAATAAAGGCGACTCTGCATTTTTCGCCCATACTGAGTGATGAAATTTGCTTGAATACAGTCTCCTGCGGGAACAGAAAACAGCCAAGAATTGTGCGTGCCTCTGACTGGGTCATGCCGGGCAACTCAAGTATACTGTCCAAAATCGTGCTGTGTTCATCAAGGTTTTCAAGTTCCTGGGCAAAATAGCCGATGCTCGTCTGTGGATTGAGCTTTATATCCCCACTTTCCGGTGTCAGCTTTCCTGCTATCAGTTTCAGCAGCGTGGATTTGCCTGAACCATTGGGGCCGATTACACCAATCCGGTCCCCCCGATAAATGGACGTATTCAAACCGGAAAATAACATCTGTTCTCCTTTGAATGAAAACGACAAATTTTCAATCTGCAGAAGCCTTCTTGCCGAAAAGCTAGCACCATCAAGCGTTAGATTCACGTTTTTATCTGATTGCGGTTTTTGTACTTTATTTTTTTCAAGCCGTTCCAGTTCTGCTTCTTTTGCCTTAAACCGGGACACATTTTTCTTTGCCTTGGACCGGGCGAAATCATTTGTTCCGGCGGCTTTGTGTGCCTGCTGATACCATTGCTGATAATTGCGGATTGTGGCTAATAACGCTTCTTTTCTCTTTTGTTGTTTCTGATACAGTGTTTCCTGTGTCCGCCGTTCCAACTCTTTTTGCTGCCGGTATTCGGTGTAGGCCCCTCCGTATCGTCTGCAGGATATCGGAGTCAGTTCATAGATGGCATCCGCTGTACGGTCCAAAAAATATCGATCATGCGATACGAACAAAACAGCTCCAGGATAATTCACAAGCCACTCCTCCAGCCATTCCATTGTTTCCTTATCGAGATGGTTAGTGGGCTCATCCATGATGATGCATTCCGGGTTTTTCAAAATGAGTCTTGCCAATTGTGCCCGTGTTTTTTGACCGCCGCTTAGCTTGTCAAAAGAGTCGTTCCAAACCGATGCCGGAAGTTTCACCTGCTGCAATGCGCTTTCTGCTTTCGACTCCAGCTGAAAGCCATCATAGTCCAAAAATGCATTATAAATCTGTGTGTAATTTTCCATATCAAATTCAGATTGTGCATGTAATGTCTCCAGCTGTTGCTTTAATTCATAAACCTTCCCGGCAGCGGTCTGAACAAAATCAAGTACCGTTAGCGTGCCATATCCCGGATCCTGTTCCAGGAACCCCCATTTTTCAACGGGGACAAAGCGCTGTACTAAACCTGAATCAAACGCTACGTCCCCCCGCAAACCATTTAGCAGGGTTGTTTTCCCTGTGCCGTTTCGTCCGAATAACGCCACATGTTCTCCTTTTTGCAATGCCATATCAATATCGCTGAAAAGCTTTTTGCCGTCCCATTCCTTGCTGAGTCCTTTTCCTTGAAAAATAAACATATCCATACCCCCATCTGTTGAACCTGCCTTTGGATAAACGAAATGGGCATATGGATATACTTGTTCCCGGAATTATATATGGATTGCCACCCGAAAAAAGCACACACGTATCCCTCTCGTTCCTAAAGGCGGTAACGTTTGTTTGAATGATTCAAACTTACGGAAAACGTGGGTTTACTTCATTGTCGGATAGGACCTCCCCTAGATTTGCTACTTATTATCATACGAGTATGGCAATCCATTGTCAACGTTGATCAGGAACGGGCTTTCCATAACTGCATTGGATCTTCCTGGCCATCTCTTAACGGCATATGGACCATCTCTATCTGCCGCTCCGATTTCGACTTCTGCAGTTCCTCATAAATATCTTTTGTCTTTCCAAGACCTGCTTCAACGGCATCCTCAGATGAATTACAATAATAAATCGTATCAATACCTGAAAAATACATCGCTGTCAGGCACATCGGACAAGGCTCACCGCTGGCATACATTGTATATCCCTGCAACATATGTGAATGCATCATCTTTTGTGCTTTCCGCATTGCCAGAATTTCTGCATGTGCTGTAATATCAAAACGCTTATGCAATTCATTGACACCTTCAGCAACCTGTTTATCATTCTTCACAAGAACGGCACCAAAAGGTTCACCGCCATTACGGACATTCTCTGCAGCGAGTTCCACTGCCCGCTCCATAAATTGATTCATCGGATTTCCTTCCTTTTCATTTGGGTGTTGCCCTAAGTATAACAAAATTTCTCGCGTATGCCGCTTCAAAAGTCTGTTAACATTGAATAGTTTTGCTTTTTTCTCCCATATCGGCTACAATCATAATTGAAAATAATTATCAATTATGATTGTAAATTTAGAGTGATACGAATAAAGGGAGGACATCATATGGAAGTGACAAAACGGCCGACAGCCCTGCAGCAGGTCATCCGCGAACGGCGTGCTGTGAAAAAGCATTATAATGATAAACCCGTAGCCGAAGAAACTGTCAAGGAACTGTTGGAAGATGCCGTCTGGGCACCTACACATGGCGTGCGACAGCCCTGGCGTTTCATTTTTATCAGACCTGATCAGACAGAGAACTTTGCTGAAAAAGTAGCCGCCACCTATCCCGAAGAACGACAGCAAAACCGCTTTGAATATCTCAGTGAGCCAACTGCTTTTCTGGTGGTTGTGATGGAAGAACCTGAGAGCCGAAAACAATGGGATGAAAATTTTGGAGCAACCGCTTGCATGATTCAAAACTTTTGGCTGCTTGCCTGGGAACAGCAGCTTGGCGTCGTCTGGAAAACCAATTCACATATTTATAATCAGCAAGTCAAAGACATCCTGAATGTCGGGGAAAACGAAAAAATCGTCGGCTTCCTGCATCTTGGCTATTTTGATGAGAAACCTGCTAAAAAGGGTCGTGTATCAGCTGCGGATAAATTCACCACATTTAAAGGTTAAGCATACAAAAGAGGCTGTTCCCTATATAGGGCAACCTCTTTTTATTGTGATGGTTATCTGCAGTTGATGTTAAGCTTCTCGCGTTGATATTTTGTTTCTTCTGCTGATATTTTCCTTTTTCTGCAGATACTTTTTCTTTTCTGCCGATACTTTGCTTCTTCTGTCGATACTCCTTAATTTGGAGAGCTGCCGTCAGTATTTCAGTTATTCCTCATCCCATACAGCACTTTTCAATGTGCTATTCTTCTGATGACGGTCGATTGCCAGCTCAATCAGCTGATCAATCAGCTCCGGATATGGAACACCGCTGAGCTCCCACAGTTTCGGGTACATGCTGATGCGGGTGAAGCCGGGCAATGTATTTACTTCGTTTACATAGACCTCCCCGTCCTCAGTCAGAAAGAAATCAACGCGGGCAAGACCTTCACATTCAAGTGTTCTGAACGCCTCTATAGCTGTTTTTTGCAACTTTTCAACTTCTTCATCCGTCAAATCAGCCGGCATTTCCAGTATTGCACCGGTTTCATCGATATACTTGGATTCATACGAGTAGAATTCGGTTTGCGGTAAAATTTCGCCCGGCACCGACGATTTTGGATCCTCATTACCTAAAACAGCACACTCGATCTCCCGGCCTTTAAGCGTTTCTTCAATCACCACTTTCTGATCATACAGAAACGCCTGCTCAATTGCTTTATCAAAATCGGCTTGTGTTGAGACTTTGCTGACGCCGACAGAAGACCCTTGATTGGCTGGCTTGATGAACATCGGCACTCCGACCTGGTTCTTTACTGCAGTAAAATCAATCTGATCCTGGCTGGCACGTGAAAATGCTACTCCGTTTGCCACATTAATCCCTGCTGCCTTCAGCAATCGCTTGGCAATGTCTTTATCCATGCAGATGGCCGAGCCCAACACACTGGTTCCAACAAACGGCAAGTTCGCTATCCGCATCAGCCCCTGCAGACTGCCATCCTCACCGAGCGTTCCATGGACAATCGGAAATACCGCATCCAACTGATCAATCAGCCCTGCGTCTGCTGCCCGCACAAGCTGATGATCTGTTTCGCCCGGCACGATGGCGATAGCCTTATTCGATTTATTCAATTGAATCAATTTTGGATTTTCTTCGTTAATCAGATAGGAAGATTTATCATTGATATGCCACTTCCCCTGTTTATCAATTCCGATTAAAACAACCTCATATCTATCTTTATCAATCGCATCGACGATATTTTTGGCTGATTGCAACGACACCTCATGCTCAGCCGATTTCCCGCCAAAAATAATTCCTACTTTTTTCTTTGGCATCTTCAGAACTCCCTCTTTTATGAAAAATGTATATATCTAAAATAGCACATAACAGCATGTTTGAAACAGCATTATTTAATTATTTTTCAAAAACCACTTGACATTCTGGCAGAACAGTTTTATGATATTTAACAATAATTTCATTCTGAATTGAGCAAAGACGAAGAGCAGTAATCTATTCGCTTCACATAAGAGAGCCGGTGGCTGGTGGGAACCGGTGTGTGCGTTAGATGAATGGACTTCCGAGCTTCCAGACCGAACCAATTTTGCAGTAGGCTTTGGCGATCAAGTCTCATCGTTACACGAGACTCTATTGAGCATGACTGCTTGATATGGCCAAAGTGAGCTGTTTTCAGCTAATAAAGGTGGTACCACGGGTTCCTCGTCCTTTTCGGATGGGGAACCTTTTTGCATTTCAAAAAGAATACTGCTAAATTGTCGAGTAAGAGAAGTAAGCTTTTTTTGAAGCGTTCAAGAGAGCCGGTGACGGTGTGATACCGGTACGTGAATCATTGCTGAATGGACTTACGAGAGGTTTCCTGAAATGTCAGTATGGAAACACGGTGCTCCGCCGTTATACGGATAGGATATCGGAAGAAGGATTTTCCCGTATCTGAACAAAGATGGAGATTTGTTATGACTCTCCAAAAGAGGTGGCACCGCGGTTGCAATCGTCCTCTGCATTCACATTTCATGTGTGTTTGCAGAGGATTTTTTTATTCTAAAGCCCCCTGCTGCCTGCAGCGAATTCGAAATCAACACGATTGTTTAACAGAGCCCATTCAAATAACCGGAAAGGAGCCGTGCGAAAATGACAGAATCAAACACACTGCCCTATAAATATACCAAACTGAATGGTGACACACTGACACCCATCGGGATATTCGAAAACCTTTACGGCAGAAAAAAGTTTTTACTGGAAAGCTCAATCCAGCATGAGGAAAAAGGCAGGTATTCCTTCATCGGGGCTGATCCTTATCAGGAATTCAAAGGCAGCGACAAAGAAACAACCATTTTAAATCATGAAAATGAAACATCCGAAACCAGGAACGAACCAGCTCTGACCGTACTCCAAAAAGAATTTCCCGAAATGAATCTGGCACTCCCCTTTCCATTTTTCGGCGGTGCAGTCGGTTACATCGGCTATGATGCCATCCGAAGCTATGAAAATATTGGGGACGATTTACCTGACGACATCGGCATGCCGGATGTCCATCTGATGCTTTACCAAAACATTATCGTTTATGACCATAGCGACGAATCGGTATACCTGGTGGTGACAAATCTGGATCACCAGCCAGAGTACATGCTGGACGAACGGCTGGCAGCTTTGAAAAAGGCATTAATTCCGTTCCCGACGGCAGATGTCTCAGCTGGTAAAGAGGTAGTTTTTGAGCCCGAAATGGAGAAAGAACATTTTATACGGAATGTCGAAATCGCCAAAGACTATATCAGACGAGGTGACACCTATCAAGTCGTGTTATCACAGCGGATGAAAGCTGAGATGCAGGGTGATCCATTTACTTTTTACCGGAAACTGAGAAAGGCCAACCCATCACCATACATGTTTTATATCGATTTTGATGATTACGTTGTGCTTGGCGCTTCACCGGAAAGCCTGATTGAAACAAGCGGCCGGCACATCATGACAAATCCGATCGCAGGGACACGTCCGCGCGGTAGTACAACAGATGCCGATGAAGCCCTGAGGAGAGAACTGCTGGCAGACAAGAAAGAAATCTCGGAACACGAAATGCTTGTCGACTTAAGCCGTAATGACTTTGACAGAGTCTGTGAAACCGGTAGTGTCACTGTGCCTATCTATATGAAAGTGGAGAAGTATCAGCATGTGATGCACATGGTATCGGTAGTCCGCGGTAAATTGGCTAAAGGTTATACGGGTATTGATGCGCTGATGGCTTGTCTGCCCGCCGGAACCGTGTCTGGGTCACCGAGAACCCGTGCAATGCAAATAATCAATGATCTGGAAAATGTCAATCGCGGTGTTTACGGCGGCGGGGTCGGTTACATCAGCTTCAATTACAACCTGAACATGGCGCTCGCGATCCGGTCACTCATTGTAAAAGAGGATCGCGCATACTTACAGGCCGGTGCAGGCATTGTCAATGATTCAGATCCGGAAGCTGAATATAACGAAACGTTGCACAAAGCAAAATCTTTAATGGCCATTAAAGACTATGACGTCACACATGAGGCATAGCTGAGAAGAGCTGTGGAAAAATTTCCGGAGCGGTATCATTGCACTCAAATATACTTTCAAAGTACGTCGCAGTTTATGTTTTTTATTAAAAAGAACAACCGTTTAAAAACAATCATTTTTAAAATAGAAAGGAGATTTCATCATGAAACATTATCTTGAAAAACTGCTGAGCCAGGAAAACCTGACATTAGAAGAAATGAAGGGTGCTGCCACTGCGACATTTGCAGATCATATCAGTGAAAGTGAACTTGCTTCATTCCTGACTGCACTGCGGGCAAAAGGCGAAACACCTGAAGAAATCGCCGGACTTGCTGAGGTTATCAGATTACAATCCAGTCAAACAACGAACACATTAACGGATGTCATGGATAATTGCGGGACCGGCGGGGACGGATCACACAGTTTCAACATCAGCACAACCGCTGCGTTTGTGCTTGCCGGCGCCGGGGTTAAAGTTGCCAAACACGGCAATCGCAGCGTTTCAAGCAAAACGGGAAGTGCTGATGTGCTGGAGCACTTAGGCATCTCCCTATCTTTTTCAAAGGAACACGTGGAGGAAATGATTCAGGAAAATAACATCGCATTCCTCTATGCACCCCATGTCCTTCCTGGTATGAAGCGATTTATGACTGTCCGGAAAAACTTAGGCATTCCGACAATCTTTAATCTGGTTGGCCCGCTGACAAACCCGGTCAATCTTGACACACAACTATTGGGATCTTATCGCCGAGATATGCTGCCAGTGCTTGCTGAAACACTGCATCAGCTCGGACGTAAGCGCGCACTAGTCATTAACGGTGCCGGGTATATGGATGAAGCGTCACTTGCAGGCGACAACCATATTTCATTAATGGATGAAGGAAAAGTCACATCATTCACCCTTCATCCGTCTGAGGTCAATTTACCGGTGTATGACAATGACGACATCCGGGGCGGTGACGCAAAAGATAACGCCGCTATTCTGCTCGATGTCCTAAACGGTAAGAAAGGCCCTTATTACGATACCGTCCTGCTCAATGCCGGGATTGGCTTATTTGCCAACGGGGCCGCAGCGTCGATTAAAGACGGCATCCAAAAGGCTGAAGAGAGCATTCAAAGCAGCGCAGCCATGGAAAAACTGCAGCGATTGGTCGATTACAGCAGCAAAATCACAAGCGAGGCGATATAACATGACCATTTTAGATAAGATTGTCCAGCAAAAGAAAAAGGAAGTTGAACAATTAAAAAGGCAGGCGCTTCCTGATGTGCCGCCAACAACCGGACAGGTGCCGTCGATTACCCGGACATTTCATAATACAGAACGCATGAACATTATAGCCGAAATCAAACGGTCATCCCCTTCCAAAGGGGCAATCGACCTCGATGTTAATCCGGGCAATCAAGCAACCTTATATGCATCAAACGGCGCCGGAGCGATATCGGTGCTGACCGATGAAACGTTTTTTAAAGGGTCGATGAATGATTTGCATGCCGTTCGCAAAGCAGTCGATGTCCCGCTCCTCTGTAAAGACTTTTTCATCGACAAGGTACAAATTGATCATGCCAAAGCGGCGGGAGCCTCCATCATTCTATTGATTGTCGCAGCCATGTCCCCGTCCAAATTGCAGGAGCTCCACACTTATGCCAGCGAGCAGGGCCTTGATGTGCTTGTTGAAGTGCACGATGAAGATGAAATGAAAACGGCCATTGAGTCACGCGCTGACGTTATCGGCATCAACAACCGGAACTTAAAAACGTTTGACGTTGATTTAAATACCACCGGCCGGCTGGCATCTATGGTCACGAACCCTGACACCATTCTGATCAGCGAAAGCGGGATTAAAACGCGTAACGATGTCGCTGAAGCTGCCGGCAGCGGTGCGCGGGCCGTCCTTATCGGCGAAACACTGATGTGGGCTGATGACTTGCCGCAAACAATCAGCGAGCTGCAAGTCCCGCTAACGGAAGGAGAACAGACCAATGTACGTTAAAATTTGCGGCATGACAACGATTGAATCGGCACAAGAGGCTGTCAGGGCCGGTGTGGATTTCATCGGGTTTGTCTTCGCACCGAGCAAACGGCAATTGACACCGGAAAAAGCAGCGGCCATCAGCAAAGAGGTCCCGTCATCAGTCAAAAAAGTCGGTATATTTGTCAATGAAACCAGGGATACGATTATACAGACTGCCGAAACAGCAGGACTGGATATTATTCAGCTGCACGGCGATGAACCAGCGACTTTTGCTGAATCACTCCCCTTCCCTGTCATTAAGGCGTTCCGGATGGGTAAACAGGATGTGGATGAAATACAAGCTTATCCGTGTGACTATTTTCTGATCGACAGCCCTAAAGGACCCAACCGGGGCGGCAATGGCACGACATTTGACTGGGCCCGGCTGGCAGATGCCGGGCTGGATACCGAAAAACTGATTCTTGCCGGCGGACTGAATCCCGAAAATGTGCAAACAGCGGTTTTAACTGCCAAACCGGCGGGTGTGGATGTATCAAGCGGTGTTGAAACGGGCGGCGCAAAAGACCGTGAAAAAATCAATCAATTTATTAATAACGCTAAAATGAAAGGATGATGGCAATGACCACATATACATTCCCGGACACGAAAGGAAGATACGGCAGTTTCGGCGGACGATTTGTTCCTGAACTTTTGATGCCGGCACTGCTTGAACTGGAAGAAGCTTACGATGCAGCCATGAACGACCCTTCTTTCAGAGAGGAACTCGATTATTATTTGAAAGACTATGTCGGGCGGGAAACGCCGCTTTTTCACGCCAAAAGCCTATCTGAAAAACTGGGCGGGCCTTCCATATACTTGAAGCGTGAAGACCTGAATCACACAGGGGCACATAAAATCAATAATACAATCGGTCAGGCTTTGCTGACATTGCGAATGGGAAAGCAAAAGATTGTTGCCGAAACAGGTGCGGGCCAGCATGGCGTCGCTACCGCAACAGTTTGTGCGCTCCTGGGACTTGAATGCATTGTTTTCATGGGTGAAGAAGATATCCGCCGGCAAAAACTGAACGTTTTCCGGATGGAACTGCTCGGTGCAAAGGTCGAAAGTGTATCACAGGGAAGCGGCACATTGAAAGATGCAGTGAATGAAGCATTGCGTTACTGGGTCAGCCATGTGGAAGATACACATTATATCATTGGCTCTGTTGTTGGCCCCCACCCTTTCCCGAAAATGGTGCGTGATTTTCAGTCCGTTATCGGGAAAGAAACGAAACAGCAGCACCAGAAGGATAGGGGGCGACTCCCCGATGCGGTTGTTGCCTGTGTAGGCGGCGGCAGCAATGCAATGGGCATGTTTTATCCGTTTGTCGAGGATGAAGACATTAGAATTTATGGTGTGGAAGCCGGTGGAAGCGGAATTGAAACGCAAAAGCATGCTGCAACATTAACAGCCGGCAGTGTTGGGGTTTTGCATGGGACAATGACACATCTGCTGCAGGATGAGCATGGCCAGATTGAAGAGGCAAATTCCATTTCAGCAGGCCTCGATTATCCCGGCGTCGGACCAGAGCACAGCCATCTTCATAATACCGAGCGCGTTACCTACACATCTATCACAGACCGGGAGGCTATCGATGCTTTTAAGCTTCTATCACAGACGGAAGGGATTATTCCGGCTCTGGAAAGTGCTCATGCGGTGGCTTTTGCGGTGAAACTGGCAAGGGAAATGGATGAGTTTGAATCGTTAGTTATTTGTTTATCCGGACGCGGAGACAAGGATGTTGAATCGGTTAAAGATGTATTGGGAGGGAATGCCGATGAATAATAAGTTTTTGGATAATGCGCTTAAAAACAAACGGTCAGCAGATCAAAATATTATTGTCCCATACATTATGGCCGGTGATGGCGGACTTGATATCCTTGAGGAGCGGCTCAGTTTTCTTGAAGAATGCGGAGCAGTGGCTGTGGAACTCGGCATCCCCTTTTCCGACCCGACCGCAGACGGACCAACCATTCAAGATGCCGGACAGCGGGCTTTGGAGAATGGCACGACACTGAATGGTGTCCTGGAAGCATTGGAGACATTCAAGGATAAACGGTCGATTCCGGTTATTTTGATGACCTATTTAAACCCTATTTTCACTTTTGGCCCAGAGAAATTTGCGGCAGCCTGTGCAAATGCCGGTGTAAATGGTGTGATCATTCCAGACCTGCCACTGGAGGAAGAAGCATTGATTACTGACGCCCTTGAACAATACTCAATTTCCAATATTCGGTTGGCCGCTATGACCAGCCCGGATGAGCGGCTCATTGAAATTGCCCGGCGTACGGAAGGTTTTCTCTATGCCGTTTCGGTCAAAGGCACAACCGGTGCCAGGACATCACACGGCAGCAATGTTCAAACCTATTTGCAGAATTTGAAGCAAATGACGGACACACCCGTGCTGGCAGGGTTCGGTGTATCAACCCCCGAACAGGCCCGTGACCTATCCACTAACTGTGACGGTGTAGTTGTCGGAAGCAGGATCGTGGATTGGTTTCATAAAGGACAAACAGAGGATATCAAACACCTGATCCAGAATAGCATCTAAATCCTGCTGCCGCTTGCCTGCCCTCCGGCGAGCGACGGCTTAACTGTCCATAAATGTCCGATTTTGTTCAACTAACATTCAGTGGAGAAGAACACTCCACTGAATGAAGTTTCACTTTATTTCCCTTGCTTTTTCCTCGCTTTCTCATACTCTTCCTCAGTAATCTCGCCCTTTTCGTATCGCTCTTTCATGATTTCCAACGAACTTTGCCTCCTGTCGCTTTTTCCCGCATTGAATCGATAGAGGATAATCACAATCATAACCAAAATAATAACTGTCAGACCTAATCTGATATAGCCTTCCACTGTCATGCGAGCACCTCCGTTATTACTGTTCCCTGTACTTGCCAATTTAAGCACAGAAGAATTTCCAGTCAAATCCATTGCACAAACAAAAAATTTATATTATGATTTTCAATGAACTTAAAAGTTGCAGATAACTTGCTGGTGTGGCACAGTTGGCAGCGCGGCTCACTCGTAATGAGCAGGTCGGAGGTTCGAGTCCTCTCACCAGCACCATTTCAGAAAGTGGAGGAGTACCCAAGCCCGGCTGAAGGGGACGCACTCGAAATGCGTTAGGGGTTGACGCCCGCGTGGGTTCGAATCCCACCTCCTCCGTTTAATACCCTTAAATGCAAAACTGTCGCCCCAATGGCGGCAGTTTAATCTTTTTAATAAAGATAACACTTCAAATAACACAACTTGCGTTCGGAAGGAGGCGCTGTCATGAGAACATATACCGTATCGTCCACATGGATTTGTTTAAAGAAAAAATAAGTAAAATATATGATGGATTCCTGCAGTAAATCCTATCCGGAGTCAATCCCCGATTTAAAAGTGCAGTTAGCCAAACTGTGCTTTTTCTTGTCTTACTCTCCCCTTCTCTTTCCGCTAAATAACGATGGGTACCTGTCTCTCATATATCTCTCATAGGATAATAGTCTATCAACGATTCATGGTCCCTAAAAATCATAGACAACAATACAATCAAAAGTTGTCATTAATCATAAAATACACTAAAGCTTAAAGAAAGCAGGTGAAATTACTATGGACGGCAAGTCATCCAATCACAACGCAATACCCGAAAAGGTTGCCAAAGTCATGGTTGATGAAATATTTCGGAAAAATAATGTAAACCCTGAGGAAATCAAGAATAATATATCGAATGACCAGAAAAAAATGCTAAAAGAAATGGTTGAAGATCTAAGGGAACAGGTGGATCAATTTAACAAAGGGGAAAAAGATACGACGAAAACAGATGAATAGAAGTCTATTAAAGAAAACACCCATTTCATAGGTGTTTTCTTTAATTTTGCCTAAAAACGATAATCTAGTGAATGTGTACAATCTGATTAGTAGGAATATCCATAGAGTAATATTAACTAAAGAAAGGAGTGTAAATATGAATTCAGATAAGAGACACGGTATCATGAATCCCTATGGCAAGAGTAAATACTTTTACCTTAGGGATAAACTAAAACGCCGTCATCAACACTGCTGTCAGAATTGCGGATCCAACGATTGTTCATTTGAATCCAACCAATGCGACAGCTGCAGAGATGAAAGTAAGTGGCATAATCAACGAGAAGAACGCAAACATGGACGTCATCACCGCTGTCAGAGTTGTGGATTCAATGACTGTTCCTCTGAATCAAACAAATGTGACAGATGCAGACATGAATATAAGAAATGTGACCAAAGAAAAGAACGAAATCGCGACAAAAAACACCAATGTCAGAGTTGCGGATCCAATAATTGTTTCCCTGAATCCAATCACTGCGACAAATGCAAGGATAAACACACGCATGGCAACCGCCATAACCAGCATGACCGCTTTGAAATGGTGGAGGTCGATTCCGATGCACTTGTGTCACAGGATGCAAGCCAGTATTCCTTTATGGATCAGGAATCAGCAGAAATGATTTGGGTGAAGGAATCCTGTGATATTACAGTCGATTCCAGAGACACCCAGATCGGACTTTCACTTCAAGCTAGTTTACAGCTGGCGATATCCCTGGTGGTGAACGTTGCCATAGCAGATTCAGCAAGAAGCGAAGCCATATCACAAGATCTTATGCAGTCCTTTAATTCCGAACAAGTCAATAAACAAAAAATCTTCATCTACAATACTAAAGACGCTACTGTAACTACGAGAGACACAGACCTGGCCGTTAATATTCAAGTTCTGCTGCAATTGCTGATAATGCTGGTTGTAATGGTTGATGTTCTATAAAAATAATGAAAGGAGTGGAAAATTATGGATCATATGACAAGAACAAAATGGCGTGCACTTGACCATTGTGATGAAAATACAAATGACCAAAACAACGCAGAAGTGACGCAGGATGCGGATCAGTTTGTATCAAATCAGCAAAATTCAGATGAATGGATTATCATAAAGGACTCCCAGGATATTGATGTCACAACTACCGACAGGCAGGCCGCTTTCTCTCTACAGCTTGGTATTGAAGCAGCGATTGGAGCCGTTATTAATATTTCTATTGGGAACGGATCACAATCAGATAGCGTAACACAAGGCATCAGACAAATGGTCAGCACACGACAAGGGAACTGCCAAAAAACAATTGTTGAACAGTCAAGGGATATTGAAATCACCACAAGGGATACTGACGTAGCTGTTAATATACAATTGTTATTCCAGATTCTCGCTGCGATTGTTGCCAGCCTGGATATTCTGTAATGGTCTTAAAGGAATTCCCGGGGATGAGGAGTAAACCAAATGAAGCGGAGACACTTCATCCCCTTCTCCCCGGAGGTCTGTATTACAAGTCCTATTTTGGTTATCTGACAGATAGGACAAGAGCACAAAATATCAATAACGAAAGGAATGAATGAAATGGTTAACCTGACAAATCGTCAACGGGGCCTGCTGCGTCTGGCCAATCAGTTATCCCAAAACTTAGTTACTGATAATACGGATAACGGTTTGAATCACAACTTTTCAGTTGATTTGCCGGGCGTCGACTTCGATGCTGGATTCAATTTAGATTTCGGTACAGATGATGGAACAGATACACCCGTTGACCCTTCGCCTTCCACGCCTGAAACGCTAAGAGATGTATTGCTGGAATTACAGAATGAGCAAGTGGAGGTTACGACGCCATTTGGTCCGGTAACAGGGACGGTCATTTCAGTGCAGAATGACTATGTTGTACTGGTTGAAGCCGATGGGTCTCAAATTCTTGTCCCTATAGAGAGCATTGAATTGGTCAGTGAATTATAAAGGAGGGATTCAGATGTTCCAAGATACGTTTGCAGCTGAGCTGGCCACACGCATTGGATCAAGGGTTGAAGTAGCTACTGATAGCAATTTGATAGAAGGTATTCTCTCCACCGTTACCACAGATTTAGTTCTCGTTGTAGAGATTGACAGCGGTTATGGGGAAAACACCACACTATACCTGTCAATAGATGCTATCAATTTCGTCCGTTTTCCTGCTGCAGCCGCTTAGGACAAATATTCCAGAAGACCCTGGCTTATTAGAAGCCGGGGTCTTTTCAGTTAAATGAATTTGGAGGTTGGGGAACAATAGGTGGGAACGGTCATTACTCTCTTTTAATTAAGTGATTTTAAGAAATTATTCCAGCCGCCAAGGTTTTGCTTCGTAATGCTTTCTTTATGTTCCCTGACATTGTAGACGGTGAAATCCTGATACTCAAACCGGTAACGGCTTATTAACCGGATTAATACACTGACATCTTCGTAAAGCCTGCCGTCTGCAAAATCGATAACCGGAAAGCCGCCTTCTTTTTTTAACGAAGACGTGCGATAGACACGCGGTCCAAGCGGAAAACGGTATAATAAAAGATTTTTCCTCCCCTTAATAGATCTTCCTTTGGCAATTCCTTTAAACACGACGTCTTTTTCTAATTGTTTCCATTTTCTTAGATTGCCGTACAACACAGACACATCATCCGGAAGACCTGCAAGATGTTTTTTGATGACGGAAACAGCATCAGGATCAAGCCAGTCATCAGCATCAAGCTCCAATATAAAATCGGACGTAACGTGCGGCAATAGTGCGTTTAAGGCCCTTGCCTTTCCCCCGTTCTCTTTACTTAACACCTGTACCCTTGAGTTACCACGATACCGCCTCAGCCGCTGCCACGTATCATCAGTTGAGCCATCGTCCATGATCAGTAACTGCTCCGCCTGTTCTTTTTGCATTAGACAGCTGGCCGCAGCCGTTTGGACATATGCCCCCATATTGTAACAGGCCATGATGATCGAAAGGCTGGGGTGATTGGTATTCGTTTTTTTCAGTTGGTATTTTTCGATAAACTTTTGCCTTTCAGATGTGTTCCTGGAGCTATTATTCCTCGTCTGCTTAACTAAACCTTCCTTAAACCTTTTCGCGGAATCTTCCATCCGGGAAAGCCAGGCAGGTAAAAGTGCTTCTTTGAATGGCAGCTCAGAAGAAGTTAGCAAGAATTGCTGTTTTAGAAATGACGTGCGAATGAGTAGAGGCATCCGAATTGTCATATCCCTATTATGTTTAAAGGTTCCTAAAACAGACTGGTTCCTGGCAAGATGCAGGGAATAGGGCGTAATTTTAGCTGAAAGATAATCATTGCCGCTCAGCAATAACACATGAGTGGTATCAATCGTATTGATTGTATCTTGCAATATGTCTCCTTCATTCTTATCCTCAATCGTCAAAAACTGAACCTTCTTAGACCAATCAACTTCAGGAATTCGCTTTAAAGCGCTCCCCCCTTGTTGAAAAACGATAACCGCTTTCAGTCTGGAACGAATAGAGTTTAACGACATAAACGCTTTATGCAGTGCTGTTTGATCAGAATAATGGATAAGAAAGGCAGTTATATCGCTCAACAAAACCTCCTCCGATCACCAAAAATTTGTCTGGAGAGCTTACAACGCCCTTGTACATGGTATGATTCTGGATAAATACATATGCTTATAAGACAATTTTGGTTTACCTGGTGTACTATATCTCCTATAAAAACATGTTATCTGTCCAATGTATTATAAGATTGTGCAAATCTCTTAGTGGAAGTGCCGATTCGACTTGCTTTGATATACATACCATATTGTAATCGATACAAGTCTTGTTGAGAGTCCACACCCATGAATTTAACCCTTGGAAAGCCGGCTGATCACCGGCTTTCTTGGTTTCCAATTTTTACCTTGATCAAATATATTAGTGCACGAAATTTAAGACCCTGAATTCCATTGCTTCCAGGTCTCTGTATAACACATTTGGACTCACACCAACTGCCTTTTTTGCTTTTATTTAAACATATATCATATACAGTCTACTATTTTCTTCATAAATTAGTGGTATAACCTTTTACTTTTTCAAAATTAATGATGGCGGTGATCAAGCGGGAATGAACAAAGCAACAGAGAAACTAATTTTAGAAGTATATCTATCATCTAATCATCGGCATTATTCAAACCTATATCCCTACTGATATAAACAGTAGGAATTATCCCGCACAACTGGTCGTCTATGACGTTTAGGCAGGGGTCACTCTCAGTAATGGTCCGATTATGATCATCTAACAATCAGCGGGGAATCCCCCAATGATTGAAAACCCACTTTTATATCGCTGGAGGGAGTTGTTTAAATGTGTTTCAAAATACGACAATATTGATTACCGGAGGGACGGGTTCCTGGGGACATGAACTAGTTAAAAAGCTGCTGCCATTTCAACCAAAGGAAATAAGAATCTTTTCACGTAATGAATTTGCTCAGGTGAAAATGAAAAGGACATTTTCGGATAATCCCTATTTAAAATTTGTAATTGGCGATGTAAGGGATTTTGCAGCAGTGAACGAAGCAGCAAAAAATGTTGATTATATATTCCATCTTTCGGCACTCAAACATGTACCGATATGCGAAGACCAACCTTCGGAAGCGTTAAGAACCAATGTAGATGGTACGGAGAACATTATCAAAGCAAGTTTAAATCAAAACGTTAGAAAAGTCATTGATGTTTCAACAGATAAAGCTGTGGAACCGATCAATTTTTATGGACTTACGAAAGCCGTTGGTGAAAAATTGATCATTCAGGCCAATCAATTAAGCAATCATACACAATTTGTCTGTATCCGCGGCGGCAATGTTATTGGGACAAATGGCAGTGTGATCCCGTTCTTCAAAGAACAAATTGCAACCCATCATACTGTTCCTCTTACATCCAAGGAAATGACACGCTTTTTCCTGACGGTTTCTCAAGCCATTGATTTGCTTTTATATGCATCCGAACAAGCAATTGGCGGCGAAATATTTGTCATGAAAATGAAAGCATGCCGAATTGTCGATTTGGTTGAGGTCCTAGAAAGACATTTTGCTGCAAAAGGTATTGCTATAAATGAGATAGGGATCCGTCCAGGAGAGAAACTCCATGAGGTATTAGTATCAAATGCTGAATCACGGAACACTTATAAATTCGATGAAAATTACTATGTCATTTTACCTGACAATACTACAGAGAAGATAAAGAAAAGATATGAACATTTGCCAAGGGTCACTTTCAAACGTTATCAATCCAATGATGAATTAATGTCATTCAGCGAAATTGAGCAAATTCTTATGAACGCAAACTTTATCACATCATCACAAGCCCTTTTTAGAGGTGATGCCCGGTGAGAGTCAAATCATCCGAAAAGCATCCCTTACCACGCTAAATGTGGTAAGGGATTTTTGTTCAACAGAGCTTAATACCCGTGGTGTTACTGACAGTTACATGCGGGATACAGCGCTCTCTATCTGCTGAACTAATTGTCCTGCCCTGTGAGAGGTTGAATGGTGGTTATGAACGAAGCGATACCCCTCTTCGGTAATCCTTTCCCGCTCTTCAGTATTTTTTAGATAGTAATCAGCTTTTTCCGCAAAGTTTTCTTCGTTTATAGCTACAAAATGCTTGCCTGCTATCAAGCCAATATCCTTAAGTTCCGGTAAGGCAGGAGCCATTAGTAATGTGCGGCACGCTGGCACTTCAAAGTATTTAAATGTCACAACCTGCCGTACTGAACCGCATGCAAAAAATAGCTTTGCCTGATTAATGGCCCTGGCATAGTTTTCTCCAATTAACGTATTTTCTGCTTTTTCCTCTGTAAAATCCCGCCATCCTGGATGAGGACGGTTAAAAAATCCGGGATCATCTTTATAATGCTGTAATATTTTTTCTCTTAATGGATAGATTTGAGGAAAAGAAACTTCTCCCAGCATCATTAGATCAATCGGTTTTTCACCACCATAGTTTTTAAAGATTGAGGTATTCGCAAATTGAGGGAGAAAAAACACCTGATCATGCTTTTGACGAGGATAATAATTGTAAAAATTATGCCGGCATATAACAAAGAATGTCTTGATATGATTATTCGTAATATACCTTTTCCGCTGTCTCACAAACCGGTGAGCATCGTTTACCATCAGCCCTACAGGAATGCTGATATTGGATAGACCGTTAACCACAGGCCTGAACATTTTACCTACATCATTTATGATTAAAATGAAATCCGGTGTCTCGGGGATCTTTCGTAATATTTGATTAATATGACCGGATTTTCGATGAACCATCAGTTTCGTCATCTTTGCTAATTCTTTCTCTAAATAGTAATAATTATTATTTGTAAAATGGGAAGTATCGGCCGCAATCAGCAATAAATTCAGCATCGATTATACACCTTCCTAAATAATAAAACGCCCTCTTTAATCAGAAGGCGCTTATAATAATCTCTTTATTTATACCCTAATCGTGTTAAAATCTTATCAAATGTTTGATCGATTTGCTGCTGCTGCTCTTTGCTTAAAACTGATTTCCATTTATTCGCCTTACCTTCTCTTACAAAAGGCATATTGTGATTGACAAATGGTGAATTACCGTTTAGATGGGACTGCTGTTTCTGTTCCAACGCTTTCATATTATCGAAAGAAGACCAATTAACCGCTTCATTGATTTCTTGTTCTGTCCTGTCTAAGTTCAAGAAGTTAATAATCCTTTTTGCCTCTTTAGAAGTATTTTCAAGAAGATCCTCGTATTTAACAAGCAGAAAACCATTTTTTATTTTTTCTTGTTTGTCAAGCCAGCTTTCTATATTCGCATCCCACATTCCGGGCCCAATATCGCCTTCCATAAACGCATCAAAATATTCATCAAAATCACGAGTTTCACCATAGTATTTCTGAAAATGATGATAATAGGAGATGACAACATCCCTGGGGTCTCTTACCAGGTAAATAACTTTGGGATATGATGGATTGTAACGATCATGACTCCATACAAGACGCGGGGTCGGCAAGTTTTCAATTGGTGCACTTGATACATTTTGAATCATTTCACCCTTTGTGGCCCAATCTATTTTTTTTCGGTACAATAACATGGCTACAAGAAATAACAAGAAATTATTCCCTGATTTTGGATAGGCAACCAAACAAATATCGTCTTCCTGACATGTGTATGTCCTATCTGCTGACACGGTTATCATCCTTTCTTTTCATCATTTTCATTCGGCTGAACGTTTAAGGAAAAAGTATCCGGGTTATCCGGATCAAAAAGTTCATTGGCCCAAAACAAAACAATTATCTCATCATCCGTTACGTTTTCAATTGAATGGGTATAACCTGGCGGAATATCAACCATCTCTATGTTTTGGTCCGAGACCATATAAGTGATCAGTTCTTCACCGGAATCGATCTCCCTTAGTTTAATGTTTGCCACTCCCTTAATCACACAAAATTTCTCTACTTTTGTATGGTGATAATGATTCCCTCTTATGACGCCCTTACGTGATGTTGACATAAAGACTTGGCCGGCCTGGTGTGATTTGATTAATTCAACTAGACTTCCTCTTTCATCCTGATGAGCCGGCAAACTATATGAAAAATTATTCTCGGCTAAATACGATAAATAGGTCGTATACAAGTACTTTGTTAATTTGTTGGACAGGTCAGGTATGATCAGCGTTTTTCTCATATCCTTTATCTCATAAAGCTTTTGAGCCAGTTCTCCTACCGTTGTATGGAAGGTTTGAGTGATATCGCAATAGAATTTTCCTTCCGTCTTTTCCCGGTCAAGACAATCCATAAAACTGTCCACAACATCATCAATATATACGAGATCAAGTGCTTTGTTCGCATCATGAATGTCGATGTCCCGGTCATGTGCCAATTCATGACAAAAAGTCGCGACAACTGAATTATAATGCGGTTTACACCACTTTCCAAAAACACCCGGCAGCCGATAAATATATACTTCTGCACCGGTATCATTACTATAATTTTTCAGCACTTCTTCGGCCGCTCTCTTACTTAAACCATAAGGTATATCAAGTTCTGCTTGAGTGGTGGATGAAAAAACGATTTTCGGTGTCTTATGATGTTCTTTTAAATAGTTGGTGATCAATTCAGTAAGGCCTCTATTGACCCTTGCAAATTCTTCATTATTTTGGGGTCTGTTCGCCCCTGCCAGATGATAGATAATATCTGCGTCGTTTAATTGTTCATACAGCAATGGCAGATCTTCCCCGTTGTGATACTGTTTGACACACACTCCTTTTTGTCTATGCAGCCTATCGATAAGATTCGTACCGATAAACCCGCCCGCACCGGTTACCAATACGTTTATCATTTAGTAATCCCCCCATTTCTGTGCATCACGTATTTATCAGGTTGGTATAGCAGGTCAATCGTTCAACACTATTGAATACTTTTCTACATATTATGGAGTACTCTAAAATACGTGCAAAAACAGGGCATAGGTCAAGGTCGTTAATTAAAAAAGGAGATGTATAAGTATGACAGATTTATATATTCATACGAAAGAATGGCTAGACAAAAACACAAAAACAGAAGATATAGAAGATGTTTATAAGGAATTCTACACAAATGAATCGGTAACATATACGCGTCCAAAAGGAGATCCGCCGCAATGGGTTGACTGGGTGTATCCTCCACAATTTGGGGAGAACCACAAGTTTCGAAAGTCTTATGTTTCAAAAATAGAAAACGGAAGTATATGGATGTGCGATAATAGAGAAGGCATGGTTTATGTATTGACACCTGATTACAAGTGTTTGTATGACATGGTCTTTCATTTATATTGGAGATATTTTGAAAAGGCTGCAGTTAATGAAATACCTTCTCCCACTTCTTATTATGGAACGTTGGGTGTTTTAGCATGGGCCGGGCATTCCAATTACTGGCATTGGCTGCATGATACGTTAGGACGTTATCATTTGCTCCAGCTCAGCGGCTTTAAGGTCGATAAATATGTTCTGCCCCCTCTGACATCACCATTCCAGTGGGAAACAGTTAACATGCTCGGCATCCCTGAGGATAAAATCTTACAGCTTACTCCGGGAAAACACCTAAAAGCAGAAAATTTAATTTTACCATCCGTACCATTTAATGCAGGAACATCTGTGAAATGGACAGTTGAATTTCTCCGGGACTTATTTCTGAAAGAAGGCCGCCATACAAGCTCAAACGACTATGATCGCATCTATATCAGCCGGGAAGATGCTTCGTGGAGAAAAGTTGCCAATGAACCCAAACTCATGAAACTTTTGAACAAAAAAGGATTTAAGAAAATTGTGTTGAGTTCCTTAACTGTACAGCAGCAAATTGATATTTTTTCTTCAGCCAAAGTAATCATAAGTCCGAATGGAGCAGGATTAGCAAATATTATGTTCTGTCAGCCGGGAACGAAAATCATTCAGTTATTCACGTCAACGTCAGACGAATTCATGAAAATTGGACAGTATTTAGGTTTGGATTATTATTTTCTGAAATGCAGGAATGCGAACCCCGGTTCCAGAACGCATGAAGTCATCAAAAACCTTGTGGTTGATGTAAAAAAATTGTCCGGGATTCTGGAGAGTGAGGGGGTAAAGTGAAAATACACTTGTAACGCCTCGCTATTGTGGATTTGTTTTGTATTTTCACTTTAGCAGGGTTACAAGTGTTTTTCATTGTCTATCACATTATCCTTTAAATATCAGTCTTAGATTTTGGTCAAGAGCCAATCTGAATATCAAATATATGCAGTGCACCATTTTGGTCAATTGGCTTCTTACTAGTCAATTGCCCATTGTATAACGTTTCCCCTGTTGTTGTATCAATAACAGCTATATTTTGGCTTGTTTTCTTTCCGGGATTTCCTGTGAGCAGATACATTTTATCACTGTCTACATGCAGCATTGGCAGTGTATTCCTCTGCATATCACCATTACTGGTGTCCTGTGAAGGCAGGTCTATTTCAGCTGTAATTTCATCCGTTTCAATATTATACTGCACAATTTGATTCCCGGTGCTGAAATAGAGATATTCATTATCATAAGCGAGGGCATCTCCCGATAAATCTTGAGACGGTTCTAATGTTCGCTGTTCTCCAGTCTCCAAATTATATACAATATATCCTTGCACATCTTGGCCATCCGGGCTGTCTTTACTGAAAATGATATATTTCTGCGCAGCTGTCTGATCTGAAGCAGATATCATCCCAAGATGGTTCATCGCATTATTTTCATTTTCTCCTGTAATTGCAACTCTTTCATCTTCGTTTATTTCCTGTTTCATAATATCAAAACTGTACAAGTATATTGCATTTCCGCCATCCTTAGAAAAATTGCGCGTAACAACCTTCAATGTATCATCTGTCATTTGTACATCCTCAACGTAAACTTGTGTATACATTGCCCTGTTTGGTACTGGCACCGTGAATGATATTGTTTCATCATTTTCCTTATTCAGAACGGCAATATCAAATTCCATATCATTGTTGGAAATACGTACAGATTGATTAATTACTTCAGCATAGGCCAGTGTCTCCTCTTCTTCAAAGTAGGAAGTGATGCTCCCGGTTTTTCCACGCATGAAGCCACGATATTCTTGCTGCAGTCTGTAAATTTTATTGTTGTATAACCCTTGAATACGCTCAATAAATGACTGATTACTGTTGTATTCAGAACCATCAGGCGTCACTTTGACAGATTCACCCATGCTATTTCCGGCAGTATAATTGCCATTTAGAATGACCGAATTGATTAGTCTTTCATTGCCGCTTATCTTTTCAATCTTGAATTCCGGATAATTTCCTGCCGCTAAGGACGACTTTATATAAAATGCCCCAATGGTCAGAATGACGACTGTTACGATTACGATTAATCTCCAATACCGTTTCATTTTTATGTCTCCTTTCACACCGTTACTTTTTTCGTCAATAAGAAGTTACCCAACCAAATGGACATAGCTGTTACAATGACTCCCAGCACAACTTCCAGACCAACGAGCTCAAGTGGATATAAATAATTCTTATTAAGGAAAATCGTTGATAGGATCGGCAAAGCAAAAATGATGACTGAAATAATAACGTAGCCAACGCCCGCGATTATCCCTTTCCACTTGAAACTGCGCTCGAACAAAATGGCCGTAAACAGCACAGATACCGCCATAAACCCGGCACCATAATGTAAGATAAATTCAGTAAACGTCCGTGGAATGAGCATGGATAAGTAGTCCCCATTGATAATCTGGCCAACTGTCATATCCGATCTCAAATCTACCGGCACCATCCACTTGAAAACACTATTCTCCAACGGCAGGATGATAAGCTGAACGGATACAAGCCCCAGTACCATTAGCACAATAGATATTGCCTTGGCTAAATAGATATTCAGCCGGTTTGTGGGGAGCATCAGAAGACGATAGATAAACGTATTTTTTCCGACCCAGTCGCGATACCAGATCAGGAAAACATAGAAGATCAATGCTGCTGCACATATTCCAATCGACGCCATAAACCAGAGACTTCTGGCAAAATCTAAAAATGTGATGGCTCCATTTTGTTCCACAAACTGAGCCACTGGTATCATGCTTTCACTGATTGCCTTATCAGCCCTTGCCATATATTCATTTGATTTTACAATCACACCAGCAACCTGTACGATAATCGTCAGTGCAATCAGCATCAGGTAAATTTTCATAAACCGGCTTAATTCAAAATTCACGAGTTTCGTAAATCGATTCATTGCTGATACACCTCCCGCATTACATCGACAACTGACTTGCCTTCTTCCTCCCTGACTTCTTCACTGTTGAATTGTTTTAACACTTTTCCGTCATCAAGAAGAACCGCCTTATCTATCAAATGCTCAATATCATTGATTTCATGGGTTGTAATAACCACACCACGGTCTTCAACCAGATGACTTGTGAATACCTCAGCAATCTGCTCCCGGCTGAAAATGTCAATACCGGAAAACGGCTCATCCATTAATAAATAGTCAACATTCAACGCCAATCCAAGGAGCAGATTAACTTTGGCTCTGTTTCCCTTTGATAAATGATTGATTTTTTCACTTTCCTGCAGCTTGAAGAAATCGAGCAATTCCGCTGCGCGTTCCTGGTTCCAGCTGTCATAAAAATCGGCCATGAACTGCATTGATTCCGCAATTGTCATGCTTGGCTGCATAATAATGGCATCCGGAATGAATGTGATTTTTTCATAGCTATGTTTATGGATGGTTTCACCATTTATAAGTATTTGTCCCCTATTAAGCGGGGTCAGGTTCATGATCGCATTCAGTATTGTTGTTTTGCCAACGCCGTTTATCCCGATAATACAGGTAATCTCACCCTTTTCTGCAGTGAAGGATACTCCCTTTAACACGTGTTTACGGCCGAATTTTTTCTTAATGTCGTTTACCTCAATCATCTTTAACCTCCTTACCATCACTTTTGTCGTCGTATTTTTCTTTGACAAGTTCCAGCACTTCGTCAACTGGAACATTGATTGATCGGACCGAATACACAAAATCATTAACCGCTTCCATGATCAATTCCTTTCTCACCGATTTAAGTACATGCTCATCTCGTGTAATCTTACTCGGCAAGTTCCGCTCCGTCGTAATCAAACCCGCTTCCTCCATTTTTTTATAAGCCCGCTGTGCTGTATTTGGATTTATTTTCAATCGGTTCGCCAGCTCACGCCGTGACGGGATTTCCTGACCAGGCTCAAATACGCCGGTCGCAATCTGTTCTTTAAAATGCCGGATAACCTGCACATAGACCGGATCCCTTTTATTAAAACTCACATTCATAATCACAGCTCCCATTTCATCAGATGAACACAAGTGTATTAATAGATTAATACACATCGGTCAAAAATTTGTATTAAGTGTGTAATACATCCTATGCACTGTATTATATGGTTAATACACTAAGAAGTCAATAGGCTATTTTAATTTGCTTGCCATCTGGTAAAAAAAGCATACCTAACGCGTGTATGATAAAATGATAATTATAATGTTTTTCGTTGAAAGGGTGATTGAATTGGCAAATGCCGTTAAACTGACTTCTCTCTCCTCCAAAGGCGGCTGCGGATGCAAAATTGGTCCGGCAGATCTTGAAAATGTTCTCCGCTCGCTCCCGCAAACTGTACCGAACCCGAATTTGCTAGTCGGACTGGATACAAGTGATGATGCGGGTGTCTATAAATTAACCGATGATCTTGCCCTCGTGCAGACCGTTGACTTTTTCACACCAATTGTCGATGATCCATATGCATTTGGCCAGGTGGCTGCCGCCAATGCCATCAGTGATGTATATGCCATGGGCGGAACACCGATTACAGCTTTGAATATCGTCGCATTCCCCATCTCCACACTGGATGAAAGCATTCTCGCAGAAATTCTTCGCGGGGCCGGAGACAAATTGGAAGAGGCCGGCGTCTCGCTTGTCGGCGGCCATTCGATTGATGATGAGGAACCAAAATTCGGTCTGGCTGTCACAGGAACCGTTCACCCTGGTAATATCAAAACCAATACCGGTGCCAAACCGGGGGACAAGCTGATTTTGACAAAACCGATCGGTGTCGGCATTATGAGCAGTTCCCTGAAAAGGGATTTGCTGAATGAGGATGAAATTGACCGGGTTACACACGTTATGACAACTTTGAACAAAACAGCCTCCGAAACGATGAACGATTTCAAAGTCACTGCAAGCACCGATGTCACCGGGTTCGGTTTGCTTGGTCATGCATCGGAAATAGCAGCCGGCAGCAATGTTGAAGTTCGTATCGATTCAAAATCAGTCCCTGTATTACCGCGTGTCAAAGAACTTGCCGAATCCGGTGTTATACCAGGCGGCACGAAAAATAATTTTAACCACATAAAAGACATAATATCGTTCTCAGAAGAGCTTGATCAGCTGGACAAATATATACTGTGCGATGCGGTAACCTCAGGCGGACTTCTCATTTCAACGGATAGCGGTGACGCCGAAACCCTTCTCACAGAGTTACAGCAAAAAGGTGTCGAGGCACAAATCATAGGCGACGTTTCCGATGGCAGCAATGGTCATATTACAGTCGATTAGTCAGGAAGTGATGACAGTATGTTTCATGACATAACTTTAGAAGAATTGCTAAAAAAACAGCATAGTGAAAACCACACCATCATTGATGTCCGTTCACCGAAAGAATTTAACGAAACGACTATCCCGGGAAGCATCAATATACCGGTGTTTACAGACAAGGAACGTGCAGAAGTCGGCACGTTATATAAACAAGTTGGCAAAGAAGCAGCTAAAGAACGCGGACTGAAGATCATGTCGACAAAAATGCCTGAGTTCATCGCCAAATTCCAGCAAATTGACACACCAAAAACCGTGTTTTGCTGGCGCGGCGGCATGCGCAGTAAAACAGCCGCTACTTTGATTGACTTAATGGGTATTGATGTGAACCGGCTCCAGGGAGGCGTCCGTGCATACCGGCAATGGGTGGTCAGTGAATTGGAAAAAGCAGACTTCCCGCCTGATATCGTTGTTTTGAACGGCAACACCGGAACAGGCAAAACAAAACTTCTTCATCAGCTCGCTAATAAGGGTTACCCGGTGCTCGACCTGGAAGGAATGGCTGGTCACAGGGGTTCAATCTTTGGCCATATCGGGGCTGAGCCAAACATTCAGAAAGAATTTGAATCACAGCTTGTTCAAGTGATGCACAAATTCCGGGAAGCACCGTTTGTTTTAATGGAAGGTGAAAGCAAACGAATCGGCAAAGTCACCATTCCTGAATTTTTATTTGATAAAAAAGAGCAAAGTACACAGTTGTTCATTGATCTGCCGATGGAACAGCGCGTCCGTAACATTTTGGATGACTATGAGCCCTGGAACCAGCCGGAAAAATTCATCGAAGCATTCAACCGTATTAAAAAGCGAATCCATACACCGATCGCCAAACAAATTGATGAAGATTTAAGGAAAGAAAATTATCATCAAGCCATCAGGCTGCTGCTTGAATACTACTATGACCCGAGGTATGAACATATGGCTGAAAAATACCCTGAAAATAAAACAAAAGCCATGGAAGCTACCGGGATGGAGGATGCCATTTCACAAATTGAAAATGAACTGTTTAAAATGAATCCGCAAAAGACAAAATCCGTGTCATGCATGAATTGAAATATGGTGTTCATCTTCTGTTCATATACATGCATTACACTTAAGATGGATGTTGAATCATCATAGTTATATATTTTAGCAAAAGGAGAGAGTTGATATTGGAAAAACATAGTAAGACTTTGCTTAGATTCTCTGCCCTTTTCGCAGTTCTGGGCGCTTTTATTGGATCACACATGGCCGGTGCAGGCAGCCTGGCGTTCAAAACGGTACATGCCCATATTCTCGTTGTCGGATGGCTGACATTATTCGCCTGGGCTGTTTATTACAAAATTTTCACCCCGGCCAAAACGATTGTTGCCACATTGCATGTCTGGTCAGCGATTATTGGGGCAATCGGTCTGACCGCCGGTATGTGGCTCTACTATTTACGTCCGTTTAACCTGGCTGACGGATTTGTGACCATTCTCTTTATCGTTGGCGGCTCGATTTTACTACTGAGTTTTGTATTTTTTGGTGTGTTGACATTTATGAAGACAGAAGATGAGGCGTAATAAGTTGTAGTTGTGAACATTTGAGCGAAAATATTTTGAACTTGAGCCGATTCCGTGACAATTTCGGCCAATCGCAAAACGGAGGTCATTAACATGGTTAAAAGGGAAGCTCAAGTCTTAGAATGGTGCAGGTTTGCGGTCTGTTATTAGCATTCTTCCAAAAAGACTTTATCTGAAAAAGCCTGTCACCACACATGACAGGCTTTTGCTTATTGCTTCAGCTTTTTGAAGTAATCAATGATACCAAGGGCACATACTTGCATATCCAGATTAAGCAATATATAGACATCATGATCAGTTCGCAAACCTTTTATCGATAAATCACCCTTCACTTGTTCCAGCATGCGCGATGCCAAAACATCATATCCTTTTCCTTCCGACACTGCTTCTTCACCGATCTCAACAAAAATATCGAGCCATTGTGATACTTGATCAAGTGCTTCGTTAACATCCTCGGTCATTCCATAATGCCCATAATAAATTTTATCTAAATTCATCTTCCGAATACGATTTATAGACGCTTGCATAGCATTTGGATCAAAATGGTTCGGTGACGTGGATGGCAAAAAGAAATCAATGCCTTCATCAATCAACTGCTGATAGCGGACCCCCACAGTATCACCGGTGAACAGGCCGTTGCTGATTGGGTCATAGATACTGAAGTGATGTCTGGCATGACCTGGTGTATCAAGAAATTCCAATGTGCAATGATCGCCAATTTTTAGTGTTTCGCCTTCGTCTTTAATAATCAGACGCTCTTCCTGCACCGGAACAATCGGGTCAAACAATTCACTGAAACTGTCGCCATATACACCTCTGGCCCCTGCAGCCAGTTTTTTCGGATTCACTAAGTGTCTGGCACCTTTTGGATGAACAACGACGGTTGCATTCGGACACTCCTCCATCAGCAGCCCGGCCCCGCCTGCATGGTCGAGATGGACATGTGTCACGATGATGTACTTTACGTCTTCAAGCGAAAAACCAAGGTCATCGAGCCCCTTTTTGATATATTTGACGGACGGACTCGGACCTGTTTCAATCAATGTCAGGTCATTTTGATCAATCACATATGTACCCGTACGCTCAGATACACCCAAATCAAAGCCATCGATTAAATGAATGTGTTCGTCCAATGGAATCGGTTGTTTATCCTCCATTTCTTGTTTTCCCCTCCCAGTGAAAATCGGACTTCCCATCCAGCTCTATCCGGTCTGTCTTTTCAAGCCGCTCAAAAAAATAATCCGCACACATTTTGAACAACGGGAAATAAAGTTCCTGCAATTCCTTAGATCTTTTGACCCTTCCTTGCCTTCTTTCTTCCTCGAGATCCATCTGATGTTCCCAATCAATTTCGTCAACACTCAATTTGAGCCCCTCCTTCATTTACCTTCATTATACTTGAAGTACTGAGCTAAAACGAATCCTTGAAATCCCATTTTCAATTAATACTGCTGCTTAAAATCGACAATTTGATCCGGTGAAAAGAGCCTTTTGAAACGTCTTGCCAGGTCTAAAAATTAAAACCGCCATTTATTCCAAAAAGTCTCTATCCCTTAAAAATTCCATGATCCCCTCCATCAGCCCATCCGCCAATGGAAGATCAGGGTTGCTGTAAGTCTCCTTGTTACCCTGTTCATCTTCTGGTGCTTCCTTTAACACATGATTCATTTTTTCAATGATCAATTTATCAGTATTGGGTTGCGCTTCATACAGTAATTCCGCGGCACTGGCCGGAACCTGTAAATCCCGGCCGCCGCCAACAATTAGTGTCGGCACTTCAAGCTCACCCATCTCCTTAACCGGATCATACTGCATCCATGAAGCTATAAAGCTCTGAACAGACGGACGGAAGACGTTCTGCAATTCCTGGCTCACGTCTTGCACCTCTTCGCCCTGCTTCAGCTTTTTAATAATACTTTCTGCCTCCTGCAGCGAATCTCCGGACAATTGATTTTCCAGCTGTTCAAGAAGCACCTGGTCAATCGAGCGACCCGACCCGGCAAGTGAAACGAAGATATCAGCATGCCTTTCTTTCGCAGCCAGCATGCCGACCAGTGATCCCTGACTGTGTCCGATGATACCAACGCTTGCAAAATTTTCTTCCTGTTCCAGCAGTTCCGTCCACTTAACCGCATCATTCACGAATTGGCTAAACCTTAGCTCATTTTCCGGAATAGCCGCCTCGAGATTTTTCCCCGTTCCGCGCTTATCATAACGAACACTCGCAATCCCCTGTTCGGCCAACCTTTCAGCCAGCATCTTGAGGCTGTTGTTTTCCCCTTGGATGCCGCTTGAATTGCCATTGCGGTCAGTCAGTCCCGAGCCGGGGATAATCAGCATAACCGGAAATGGACCGTCCCCATCAGGCTTTTCCAGTTCACCATAAAGCGTCCCTTCATTTGTTTCCACACTTAAAAAATTCTCATCGCTTTCATCCACAAGACCCCCTTTTGTTAACCTAAATGGAAAGGTCTGCCCTTGTTGACTGAAATTGCCTTCAATTACATCATCCTTATATTCGCCGTCAAATGAAATCTGCTGCCCGTGTACCTCCATGAAAAAGGCAATATCCTGTCCGTTGACGGTAACTGAAGACAGCGGATAATCTTTGATACCCTGGACCGGGATACTGATAGTCCCAGACCGCCCATCCTCTTTGATTAGATTAACAATGATCTCAAGCTGATGATTGGGAACATCAATTGCCCCTGTCCATTTACCGTTCACAGCCTTATCCTCCTCACTTTCTTCCTCACCATCACTGCATCCGGCAGCAACTGCCAGCATAAAAATGAACAAACATAAAGTAAATGCTGATTTTCTCACAGGCATCCCCCTCTGCATCTGCCGGTACTACGATGACAGGCAGCATAAGGTTTCACGGCGACGGAAGAAAGGATTTTTTAAAATATCAATCCAACAAGCCATGGGGCTGCATATAACGTCATGAACTGGACACCATAATTGACACCTCTCCGATGCAGAAAACCTGCCACCAGTCCGATTACCAGGACACCGGCAATATTCAGAAACCCGGCATCCATGTACGCAAGCATCATAACAAGTCCGAAAAACAGACCAAGCATTGCTTCGTGCGGGATATATTTGAACACAAACGCACATATCGGCTGTGCATATTTAATGGTAATAAAGAAGGTCAAGCCAATCGCAATCACAGCCCCGATCACTGTTGCCATCACAAAATCGTTCATCGATAGGATGTGATGCAGATTATGTTCATATGTGTAGACCGGCGGCGCGTTAAATAAAGCATGCCCGGGCCCAAGAGCTGTCGGAGAAAGCGGATAGCCTATCGCAATCAAGGGGACCAGTGTACCTGAAAGATATGCTGCGTTTGTCAGCCCGTCCATACTGGAGATTGCGCGGGCTGCACGCTTCACCGGATCTTTGATGCGGCTGGCAACCATTTCGCCGAGAAAGATGGTCATGCCGACTGGACTCATGAAAAAGGTGAGCACCCCAAATATCGAACTGACAACACTTGAGATCGTCTCATTTTTATCCAAGATTTTGAACGGATTTGGAAATCCCTTCTCTGCCTTTGTTCGTCGCATTTCAATCGTTTTTGTACCATAACGCGACAGATTTCTCCTGATGCGCCCATTCAGCAATTCAAATAATTTTAAAATAACCGGTCCAATGGTAATGCCGAGGAAAAATGACGTGAAGACAGTTGTATCTTCAGGTACAATATCCAGACCCCAATATAAATTGCGAAGCCCCTGAATGACAAATGCAAATGGAACAATCGATAATACGGCGAACCAGCGATTTTTCGTCATCAATGCCAGAAAAATGGCGCCGAAGAAAAATATCTGACTCGAATACTGTTCGATAACGTCGGCCAGAGGCACCAAGGCCGTTGCCAAGAGCAGACTTAATGGCACCGAAATGAGTGTTCCAATCACGGAACCTGAAGCCATTTTGCGTATGCTCACATCCGGTTTCCCATACTTTTTCAGTACCATCGCATGCTCAACCATCGGCGCCGACATGACACCACCCGGAATACCAGCAACCGCAACCGGAATGGAATCGGTCAATTTTTTCGCTACAATGGCTGCAATAAAAAATGTCAAAACGAGAATCGGCTCGAGTCCGGAAATAACAAGCACAAGCGTAACCGGTGCAAGGACGGCCGTTTCATCCGTACCAGGTGCAATCCCGATGATCGTATATAATGCAGCACCAAGTATTGCTGCAGCAGCCATCTGTCCAATTAAAACAACATCCATAACGCCTACTCCTCATCTGTATAACTGAAATTTCGTTTTGGTTTAATGACTATCGTACTGATAATAAAGCCTAACACCGCCCCGATCAGCCCGTATATGAGCGGCTGCTGGCTTTCGGGAGCAATCAGATATCCGCCAAGTGATGTCACGCTGCAAATTGCCAAGCTAATAACCAGATCCTTTATACGAACAAGGTCTTCCCATACTTCAACGTTTTCTTTTTTATCTTCTGCAGACAATGTATAACAACTCCTTACAGCTTATAAAATCGGATACAAATTTGGATTGCAGTGTTTTAAAATGGCTGTATTCTCCATAAAATTATACCTATTCAACATTGTTTAATGAAGGTATTTTAAAAAATTTTTATTCGAGCGTTTTGGTGAGCTTCTCGATCGATTTGCCGACATTATAAAAAATGGCAATAAGCAATATACATAATGCGTTTCTTTTATCCCAAAATAACAATGAATACTTTTAGGAGGTTATGTTGATGCTTAACCAGCAAAATTTTACGGACACGACGCAACTGCCACCGCAACAGCATTACGGCGGCCATGATATGTTTGACGCTCATGAGGCGTTATCATCACTGACCGGTGCATTGGATCAGTGTGTGCTCTATGAGCAGCACATCCAAGATCCGGAACTGCAGACAATGTCACAGAAGCACCGGGCTTTTTGCAGCCAGCTTTATAATACGATTGTGGATACGTACCAATCCGGACAAGATCCGGCTGTCGATACCCAGTCCTATAAAATGGATCAGAACAACAATGTTATGTATGGTATGCAACCCTCGTCACAGCCGTCCACACCTATCCAGTCGGCCAGTGAAATCAATGACGAAAAGATTTCCGGCTTCATGATGGGTTCGTTAAAATCAGCTGCAACAGCATTTACGAATGCTTCACTGGAGATGACCAACCCCGTAATGCGACGTGTGCTGGCAGACAGTGTTCCGAACTTGATTGAAATGGCCTATGAAGTATTCCTTTATCAAAACAAGAACCAATATTATCAAGTACCTCAGCTCCAGCAGCAGGATATGCAGGCATTCCAGCAAAGCTACGCCCCAACCCAGGGCACAATGCCGCATTAAGCTGCTGCCAGTCAAAAAGAGGAATCGGCTGTTCCGCCGATTCCTCTTTTTACGTGTATTGGTGCTCTGAGACTCTGTCCCACATGTCAATCCAGCAGCCGGTTATTTTCGTCGACGGACATGACGCGTGCAGGTCTGGAAATATCATCAATATCACGTGTCCCATCCCCGTCACACACGCTACATTTGTATTGCCAGCCTTCATCATCGGAAAGCATGCCTGTTCCTTCACAGGCTTTGCATGTATTTTCACGTGCCATGGTTTACCCTCCTATCTGTTGCCGATCTTTCACCCAATTTATGATGCCGCCTTTCAGCATGATTTCAATTTGACGTTCGGAAAGGCTGTGTTGCACATTGATTTGTTCATTATTATCTTTTACATCAATGGAAAATTCATTCCCCTGCTGAATTTTATTCCGTAAATCGGAAAGTACCAGAACATCACCGGCTGACAGCAAATCATAATCTTCTTCATTGACAAATGTCAGCGGCAGCACGCCAAAGTTCACAAGGTTCTGCCAGTGAATCCGTGCAAAATCCTTCACTAGTGCCACACGCAGCCCCAAATACCGTGGAGCCAGTGCAGCATGTTCACGGCTTGATCCCTGACCATAGTTATACCCTCCAACGATTGCATGGCCCCCGTCGTCAACGGTCGACTTCCCGCGTTTATAATACGTATCGTCGATGATCTCAAACGTAAACTTGCTGATTTCCGGCAGGTTGCTCCGGTATGGAAGCACACGTGCCCCGCCGGCTAGAATTTCATCGGTCGAAATGTTATCATCCATCTTCAGAAGTACCGGCAATTCCATATGGTCAGGCATCTCATCCATCTTAGGGATAGACGCGATATTCGGACCCTTCTTTAAATCAACAGATTTCGCCTGCTCATACGGAAGGGGTTCATCAAGCAATTTCATATTCGCTGTTCCGCGCTTGGGCTCCTTTATTTTCGGAAAATCTGCTTCAAGTGAACGCGGGTCGGTAATTTGCCCTGTCAATGCTGATGCGGCCGCTGTTTCTGGACTGCATAGGAAAACACTGTCCTCTCGTGTTCCTGAGCGGCCAGGGAAATTTCGTGGTGTTGTGCGCAGGCTGTTTCGGCCTGTCGCAGGTGCCTGTCCCATGCCAATACAGCCATTGCATCCTGCCTGATGCATCCGTGCTCCGGCCTGAAGCAGACTGGCAATATGGCTTTCTTGCACTAAATCTGTCAGCATCTGTCTCGATGTCGGGTTAATATCAAACGACACTCCATCGGCAATATTTTTACCGTTTACAATTTCTGCAGCTATGGCAAAATCACGGTAACCGGGATTGGCAGATGATCCGACATAGGACTGATAAATTGATGTACCGGCCAGCTCCCTGACCGCGACAACATTCCCCGGACTCGAGGGCTTGGCAATCAACGGTTCCAGTTCTGAAAGATCGACCTCTTCCAAAACATCATACACTGCCTCTTTATCTGCCGTCAGCTCAATCCAGTCGTCTTCACGGTCCTGTGCCTTCAGAAACCGCTTGACTTCTTTATCGGATGGAAAAACCGTACCTGTCGCACCGAGTTCCGCTCCCATATTGGCAATCACGTGGCGGTCCATGGCACTTAAATTTTCAACCCCCGGGCCAAAATACTCAATCACTGACCCGACGCCGCCTTTTACGTCATGCCTGCGCAGAAGCTCAAGAATGACATCTTTCGCGCTGACCCAATCAGGAAGTTTCCCCGTCAGCTTGACTCCCCATACTTTTGGCATTTTGACGTAAAAAGGCTCACCGGCAATGGCCATCGCAACATCTATCCCGCCTGCCCCCATCGCAAGCATGCCCATACATCCGTTGGCACACGTATGACTGTCAGATCCGAGCAGTGTTTTGCCTGGTTTGGCCAATCGTTGCATATGTACGGGATGACTCACACCATTCCCCGGCCTGGAGTAATACAATCCGAAGCGCTCTGTTGCACTTCGCAGAAATAAATGGTCATCGGGGTTTTTGCTGTCTTCCTGGATCAGGTTGTGATCGACGTATTGCGCTGATGCTTCGGTTTTGGCCCGGTCGAGTTCCATTGCCTCAAGTTCCAGCATGACCAGTGTCCCGGTCGCATCCTGGGTGAGTGTCTGATCGATTTTCAAACCAATCTCTTCACCCGGTGTCATCTCTCCGGCAACCAGATGGTCTTTAATCAGTTTCTGGGTAATATTAAGTGCCATCAAATTCCTCCTAAGCAAATAGCATCTGCATTATTTTATACATGAGTATACTTTTGTAGTATATGGAAAAGACACATAATTATTTGCCAAGCGTGTGAATCTTTTTAGAACTTTCTACGTATTACTTGGATAACAACTAAAAAGGGGATGAAAACGTGAATAACCACGAAATTGATTACGAACTCCATGGGGATGACATGCAATTTGTTGAAGTTGAGCTTGACCCGCAAGAAACAGTTATTGCTGAGGCGGGCGGTCTCATGATGATGGATGAGGAAATCCAGATGGAAACAATCTTTGGAGACGGCTCATCCAATCAAGGCAGCGGTCTTATGGGCAAACTGCTTGGCGCCGGAAAACGCGTCATTACCGGTGAAAGCCTGTTTATGACAACATTTACAAATGAGGGAACCGGCAAAAAACACGTATCCTTCGCTTCCCCATATCCGGGTAAAATTATGCCAATGGATCTGAGCGAGCTGAATGGGAAATTGGTTTGTCAGAAAGATGCCTTTCTTGCTGCTGCAAAAGGTGTGTCAGTCGGAGTTGAATTTCAAAAAAAGACGGGCGTCGGCTTTTTCGGCGGTGAAGGATTTATCATGCAAAAACTTGAGGGCGATGGATTGGCATTTGTACATGCCGGCGGAACCATGCATAAAAAGGAACTCGCACCCGGCGAAACATTGCGTGTAGATACTGGCTGTCTTGTTGCGATGACACAGGATATCAATTATGATGTGGCGTTTGTCGGTGGTGTCAAAACGGCTTTATTCGGAGGCGAGGGGCTGTTTTTTGCGACATTGCGCGGTCCGGGAACCGTATGGGTGCAATCACTGCCGTTCAGCCGTCTTGCCAGCAGAGTATTTGCCTCTGCTCCTCAAGAAGGCGGTTCTGATAAAGGAGAAGGAAGTATTGCCGGAGGATTATATAATCTTTTTGGCGGTGACAGACGCTAATAAAATACCCGTTTTTTGCACATACTATCCACGAAGCCATTTTGATTGGGGTGGTTTGTATGGGCAGAGACGAACATCGAACGAATCGCAGAGGAAGGGCCCGTATGGCGCAGACACCGAAATACGCCAAAACGGACAGCAAGGATGTGGAGTTTTCCGAAGAATTTGGTGACCACCATGACAAAATAGCTCAAGTCAGAAGACGTGCAGCTCAAGAACGTATGAAAAACAGGGAATCCTAAGAAAAGTGCCCCGCTCCCTGGGGCACTTTTCAATTTTTTGCAGGTCGGGCATTCAGGAATTAAAATAAACGTATGAATACTTAACAAGGAAGTGGCAGCATGGGGAAAAAAAATGTCGATGACTATTTGACTGAAGGGATTTACGGCTCCCGGCAAACGAAACGATCGGAACGGAAACAATTCCTGGGGACAATCAGGGAGCGAATTGTGATTGCTCTTACAAAAGGACAGGTCATGTCAGATAAAGGGCTCGAACACCTTGAGACGGCAATGAAGGCAAATAAAAGTGCCAAACTGCTGATGAACGGCGATGTCTCACATAAATTTTTGAAGGAAGAAAAAGCACTGGCGGACAAATACAATATACCATACACAGAAGTCACTAATGAAGAAGCCGATACGGACATCGGTGCCGTCCTTGCATATGATTATGCGATTGAGAAAGAGCATATTTTTATTGATGATAGCACAGATGACCAAACACAAAAAGACACTGATACTGATGAATCCTTTTTCGGTAAGATTAAACGATGGTTTTCATAAAGGGAAGCGACTGGATTAACCCTGAATAAAATTTTACAATTCAGGAAACATAAGGGGCGGAGGTGTCTATTATGACGCAGCAATACCTTTGCCCTAATTGCAAAACAAATCGTTCTCGGTTTAACATTATTGAACAGGTGGCAAAACCGGTGAAATTGGATCCGCAGACCGGTGATATATTAAATGATTATACAGACAATCAGCCGGAAATTTTTCATATTACCTACTCTGGTCCGGAGTATAAAATACAATGCGGTTCATGCGGGCTGGTTGAAGATGAACTTACCTTTGTGAAGTTTGCTGAGCATGGTCGTAATAATCAACAGTAGTGTCATATGCGGTAGTCGTTTATGGCACATTGTTTTAAATGCGCTTCGGACAATGCTCATACCGGAGCGTTTTTTGTATGTACGCATAGGCTGCACATCCAAAACCATTTTCCCGGGTTTCCCTGGCTTGTATGAAATAAGCTTAAAACATAACGCCAAAAATACATAATTAAAACATATTTTTTACTTTTGCATTACTGTAACAATAAATCCCGTTAACAATATCTTTCATAATGATGATTTCGTTTGGTAAATGGCATTTTCTATGGTTTAATCCCGTTAAATTCAAAGTTGCGCCCCGTAATATAGCGTGATATAGTTTAAACAAGTTTCGCTTTAATAAGAGGAGGTGAGAAAAATTGGAAACGATTTTACAGCAGTTAGTCAATGAAATCAAAGATATCAAGATTAACATGGCATCCAAAGATGACCTGTCGGGGATGGCTACTAAAGATGATATATCCGGCATGGCATCCAAAGATGACTTATCGGGGATGGCCACTAAAGACGATATCTCTGGCATGGCGTCCAAAGATGACTTATCGGGGATGGCCACTAAAGACGATATCTCTGGCATGGCATCCAAAGATGACATCCAACGCCTTAAAGAGAAACTTGAAGAAAAAATAGATGGCAATACAGCAAGAATAGATCGTAATTACACCCAAATCAATCGAAATTTCAATCAGATTGCAGTGAATTCAGAAAAACTGCAGGAGCTATCGGAAAGCAGTCAAAGACAGGATAAATCGATGGAAACCCTTGCATTACGGTCCATTGAACATGAAACAAAGCTAAGAGATTTATAATGTACTACGAAAACTTAATGAGATTTAGTTGGTAAAAGTTAGCAAACACGAATACCTATTAAAGCAAAATAATAGAGCTCCAGCAACTTCTCCCACGGGTTAAATTTTTCACATTGAACTTCAAATTCTCCAAGAAATTAAATTGATATTCTTTAATGAAAGACATTCCAACAAGGATATCAGTTACTTCAAGATGATTAAAAGGATTGTTTAAAATTTATTGCTTCCCAATGAATTACCCCAGCTTCCCCATTTTCCTGAAGTACTCCAATTCAATAGCCTCTTCAAGCTTGATTGACATCCATTTTGACTTCTATTCCCAATGTTCGCCCTTGCAGGAATGAGCAACGCCCACCCTTTACACGCAGAAAACGGTTTCATATAATGGATAATGAGTGCAGTCTAAAGGAGGGGCAGGATATGAGTGAGATAAAAGAAGGCACCCTGCTATGGGAGCCGGATGAAAAACGAAAACAGCAATCAAAAATCTATGATTATATGAATTGGTTAAGTGAGAATAAAAACCTGCAATTTGACGACTATCATTCGCTTTGGAAATGGTCCGTCGACGAATTGGAGGACTTTTGGGTATCAATCTGGGAATACTTTGATATCCAGGCGAAAGATCCTTACGAAACGGTTTTGACATCACATCAGATGCCCGGGGCCAAATGGTTCCCGGAAGCAACGGTCAACTATACCGAACATATTTTCAAAAATCGGGACAATGATACGCCGGCTATTATCGATTCATCAGAATTACGCAAAACACAGGAGATAACCTGGCAACAGCTGCACCAGGATACAGCCGCCATGCAGCAAAGCCTTAAAAGTCTTGGTGTTGCAAAAGGGGACCGTGTCGTGGCCTATGTTGCCAATATCTATGAAACTGTTGTGGCGTTCCTGGCAACAGCAAGCCTTGGTGCCATCTGGTCGAGTGCCTCACCGGATTTTGGCACACAAAGCGTGATTGACCGGTTTAAGCAAATCGAACCCAAAGTGATGGTGACCGTTGATGGCTACCGTTACAGCGGAAAGGATTTCAATCGGATTGATATTGTGGAAAATATCCAGTCCGAGCTGCCGACTCTGGAAGCGACCATTGCTATTCCGTATTTAAATGAGCACCCTGATACCAGCCGCCTGAAAAACGTCACATTATGGGAGGATGCGGTTGCCGAATCAGGAACCCTGACTTTTGAGCATGTTAGCTTCAATGACCCGCTTTGGGTGTTGTTCTCCTCCGGTACTACCGGCAAACCTAAGCCAATCGTACAAAGCCAGGGCGGTATTTTACTGGAACATCTAAAAGCATTGACATTCCATGCAGACCTTGGAAAAAATGACCGCTTCTTCTGGTTTACGACTACCGGCTGGATGATGTGGAATTTCCTTGTCGGAGGATTGCTGACCGGCAGTACGATTATTTTATACGACGGCAACCCGGCCTATCCGGATAAACGGATGCTGTGGAAGTTTGCCCAAGATACGAAGATGAATGTTTTTGGGACGAGCGCAAGCTATATTACCGCCTGTATGAAAGATGATGACCTGAAACCAGGTGAGGAATTTGACTTGAGCCATCTCGAGAGCATAAGCTCAACCGGGTCTCCATTGCCGCCGGAAGGGTTCCAATGGTGCTATGACAATGTGAAAGAAGATCTTTGGATTGCCTCAGCAAGCGGCGGAACCGATGTCTGCACAGCGTTTATCCTCGGTGCGCCAATTTTACCGGTGCATGCGGGGGAACTTCAGTGCCGCGGTCTTGGTGCCAAAATAGAAAGCTTTGACGACGATGCCAATCCGCAAATTGAAGAGGTCGGGGAGCTTGTGCTGACCGAGCCATTCCCATCCATGCCGATTTATTTTTGGAATGATCCCGACGGCATCCGTCTTCATGACAGTTACTTTGACGTATTCCCGGGCATTTGGCGGCACGGAGATTATTTGAAAATGACCAACCGTCATACATGCGTGATTTATGGCCGATCAGATGCCACTATCAATCGCGGAGGAATTCGTATCGGAACGAGTGAAATCTATCGCGCAGTTGACCATGTCAGTGAAGTTAGTGACAGTCTGATTGTGGACGTTCCCAAAGGTGATGGCGATTCCTATACACCGTTGTTTGTCCTGATGAAAGAAGGCGAGGAACTGACTGATGACGTGAAAAACACGATTAAAAAGCAGATCCGGACACACTGCTCACCAAGGCACGTACCGAGCGGCATTTACGAAGCACCTGAACTGCCAAAAACATTGAACGGCAAAAAACTGGAAATACCCATCAAGAAAATATTAATGGGCAAGCCGGTTAATGATGTAGTCAATAAAGGATCACTGAGCAATCAGGATTCACTCGATTACTTTATCCGGTTCGCGGAAGAACAGCCAAAAACAAATACGTAAAAAAAGGCTGAGACAAAAGTAATGAATCAAAGAAAAAATCCGAACGATGGTTCAAAATTCTTCAGTTAGATTTCGAATCAGTTCGGATTTTTCTTTTGATAGATATAAGAAAGTATAAATTTTTGGCGCTACGAATGCTTTATCAAAAATAGCCACGTCCGGCTCCAGCGCTAAAGCTGTAGCGTGACTTCCTTCACCTCCGTCCGATAAGTCAACAGCGATTCACTTACGTTCATCGTGTTTCCTTTATCTCCTGCGGTTCAGTCCAGTCCGTACGTCGGTAAACGGGCGCCCCGAGCCTTTGTTCAGTATAATTCGCTTCCATCTAAACCAGCGAAGGAAAATTGCGGAGACTCCTGGTGGAGCATAGGCCTGGATGAGACCCCGAAGTGCGACAGCAGGAGGCTCATCAGCCGCCCCCCGGAAAGCGAAGCATTTTTCCGCAGCGGTGGTTATGATTTCCCCATACATTTCACTTAAATATTCCAGTTATCTTCGTCTTTAATGTTAAACGTTTTAGTTATGTCCCAGCCCCTTTTATAAATCCATATGGAACTTCTAAATCCAGCAGTTAAGCAAGTTACTGTGCTTCTTTAAAAATGGACCAAATGGACATAACGAATAAAATAATCAACAGCACTGCAGAAGCCATGGCAACCGAGGTTGTAACAATTGATTTGTGGTTAATAATCATATAAAAATCTACAAACAGCAACGCTGCAATAATCAATGGGAACACATAGAAGCCAAACTTTCGATTACTCTTCTTCAGGATTTCCAATTCCATGCCGTCTCACCTCTCACTAACAAGGATGTTATCAATTATCAAAAATACGGGTGTAGGAGTGAGATGTTCCTTTCACCACCGTAAATAAGCTGAATGTTCATTTCTGATTTATCCATACCCTGTTTATGTTTGAGATACACATCCATTGGGAAAACAAATTTATTTAAATTGTGAGATGCATGGAGGAAAAACCGGCGGACTTGGGCGAGAAAACAATAATATGTTCCCGGGCGTTATAATATGGGCAGGTGAGCCTAAACTTGGGCGGCTCATGGCAAATATTGAATACAAACCAATCACGTCGCTTCAATTCATAGGTCTTGCCCAAATTAAACGAATGATATCCGACCAATAACTGTTCTTATAATCAATGTTGAGGCCGGAATCCTCAACAATCTTCATGATATCTCTGTCACAATGACATCCGGCAGCCTTTTTGAACAACGGATCAGCCATCTTTTGAGCAAACGATAAAACGGGATTCGAGCTGATGCCGTGTTCCATTAACAGAATGGTACCACCTTTTCGACACCAGTGGTTAAATTGATCTAATACCGCCGTTGGGTTAGGATAGCCGCACATCGTCAGCGTTGAAACAATGCAATCAAAAGAACCTGGTTCAAAAGCGAGATCAGCCACATCTTTTTGCAGCAGTTCAGCATCAATTTGATAATCTGAGGCGTTACGCCTGGCGCTTTTGATCATTTCCGGGCTGAAATCAACCCCTGTAACATGGACATTTTTACGGTCGTAATATGGAAAATTCGCCCCGATTCCGACACCGACTTCCAAAACATTTCCATGGGCATTTGCTAAAAGCGGTCTTCTCCAGCGATCCAGGAGACGATTGTTGCAAATACCTTCATATACTTTGACATGTTTATCATATTTCCCGATCAGCTTTTCTTTTTGCATCTCTTCACATCCATTCCACAACTGGAAGTCCAATCGTTTCAATATTGACCCGCTTGCCATTCACGGCGCAAAATGCCAAAAATAAGCATGTCTTCAGGCTCGCCATCACGGATCAAATATTCCCGGTAACCGCCTTCATGTGTAAAACCACATTTTTCATAAGCAGCAATTGCCCGCTTATTGTTCTCAAATACTGTTAGCTGAACACGGTGCAGATTCAGCTCCCTGAAAACAAAGCCCAAAGCCAGCCTAAGCACTTCCCGGCCATATCCTTTATTCCGGTTCGCCTCGTCCCCGACACCGAGTGACAGCCAGGCATTACGGTTTGCCCAATCAATCGAATCCAGTACCAGAAAGCCGATTAAATCATCCGACTCCAGCGTCCGTACAGCAAAAATATATTCATTATGTTTGTGCTTTTTCAGATACCATTCTTTTAATTCATATTCGGTTTTTGGAAAGGCAGGAGACGAATCCATCAGCCGCATAAACTCTTCATCCTGGTACCACTGTTCCAATATAGATAAATCATTCTCTTTGAATCTGGTCAGTTTAATACTATCTCCTGTTAGCAGTTTCACAGTTATCCCCCTAGGTTATTTCATCATCAAAACAGGATATAAAGCAGTAGATATAGTACGCTAAAAAGTGTTACATTTTTAGCGATTTACTCTTCATTAAATGCTCTGTCCAATTATACACATCACAATCCCAGCCGTTTCCGCACTTTATTAGCGAAGTTAATGACGTATTCTTTAAGGATTCATCCATATTTGAATTGGGACAAAGTGCTTTAAGAAGGGTCTTAATGAATGCTCCGTGGCTGACAACCAATACGTTTTGATTCATATGTTTCTCACTAATCTCATCCATAAACGAACCACCTCTGGAAATCATGCTTTCATGTGATTCGAATTGCATATCCAATTCACGCCAGTTGAATCCCCATCTTTGGACCCTTTCTTCCTCTGTGGTTCCTTCAGTAAGCCCGCCACTTCTTTCACGGAGCCTGGAATCCAAGTTCAGTTGTGTTTCAAGTTTAGCGTTCAGAATTTCTGCAGTCTGCTTTGCCCGTAAAAGATCACTGGAATATACGACATCCCATTCACCAATTTCCAGCCGTTCTGCCAGTAGTTGAGCTTGTCTCAGGCCTTCTTCATCCAACGGGATATCGGAGTTCCCTTGCGCTCTTCCTTCCTTATTCCACTGTGTAACCCCATGACGGACAAATCCGATAGTCGTCATTAAAGCAGCACTCCCCCAAAAAGTATTTATTACAGACTTCATGACTATGTTAACACAATTATCATATAAGCAACCGTGTACCGTTTCTTTTATACGTTTAAAATCAACTGGACTATCTATTTCCCTATTAGACTCCCAAGCCTGGGAATTTGCTCAGCCAGCACATCATAGTCTGTCCTCCATTCAAAAATCGGACCGATACCGCCGTATTCCAATGAAGCAACCCATGGCTCCTGCCAGCTGCCATTATGAATATTTTTCAGAACCCAACCGGCTAGGTCCCAGTCATCATCAGACATTGGCATACTATCCCGGAGTTTGTTTCCATCACTCTGAACGCCTGTAATATGCAGTTCTTTAAGATGATCAAGCGGCAGCCTGCTAATATAATCGTAAGCATCCGCTTCCAGGTATTTGCAGGTCATTCGGGCATGAGCTGTATCCAACAGAAAACCGCACCCTGTCTCTCTGATAATCCGGGCGATAACATCAGGGTCAATAATCGGTCTGAGCATATCACCCTCATAACTCCGGTAAACGACATTTTCAGCAATAACCCGCTCTGCACCAAAACGATCAGCAACGACATTAATATCCTCTGTGACACACTGAATCACTTCATTAATTTCGATGGCATTCCGTGTATTGATATCGATGTGCGGGAAATCTTCAGCGAAAGCCACCAGGTGAACATTGATATAAGGGGTGTCTGTTGCCGCCAATAGTTCCCCAATCTTTGACCAATCAGCTTCTGAAAGATCCCTTCTCCCCACATTCAAAGCAAAATGCACATATGAAGGCTTGCCAGTTTGAGCAGTTTTAATAAGATCCGAATCAAAGTCCGGACATTTGAACATGTCGATCTGGACGTCTTCTTTCTTTACCAGTTCAAACACTTCCGGTGAATAATTTACTGCGTACTTCACAAAATCCCCCTTTAAAAAAGCCACTTCCAAATTTATTTCTGCAAGCAGCTTTCTAATTCCCTGTATGATAAATGTTCTTTTACTGAACCTACTCAGATGCCTGCATACTATTCAGTGTGTCAAGATAAGTTTTAATCGCTTTTTTATTCTTGAGTATAATAACATTTCGGTCATTTCCTGTTTCAAGAAACGACTGAAGTCTTTCTTTCATCTTTTTCTTACGGGAATGATAGGTGATACAGATGAACTTCAAAAACGTATAGCCCAGTTTTTCCTTGCATCCTTCTCCCATATCCGGCCGGGTTTTGCCAATATGAAGCAGCCAGCGCTTGGTCACTCTGTAGAGGCACACAACCAAAGGAAGTTCGAGGTATATAATTGTGTCTGCCTCTCCCGCACGGATATCATACGTATTGCTGTAATTGCCTTCGATAATCCACTGGTCGCGGGTGACAATCTCTTTTTGTGCACTCTCAAATTCTTTCCTTGGCGCTTCCACCCAATTAGGCTTCCAGTGCAATGCATCAAGATGAACAACGTCTATATCCAGCCGCTCACCTAATTCCCGGGCAAATGTGGACTTTCCCACGCCTGCTGACACGCCTAACACCATAATACGATTCATTATACACCCCACTGCTTTCTGTCGACCCTCATGACAGAATTATAGCGCTCCGCTCGAGTCTACAGCGATTTTGCCCCAATCTTTAGCGCAACCCCTATAGATAGATTGCTGACTGTATAAAAACTTAGCTCAATCCAGGAACTTACAAATATTTCCTGAAAATTCGCTTCCTAACTACACAGGTATCACGTTTCTTGCCCAATAACTTTTTCCTGTGTTCCCAGACTCGCGATTACATAAGCAAAGAACGCCACCACTACCGGCAGTACGACCGAATGCATTCCGAATGGCTGCGGGAAGAAAGAATCCGATAAAATATAAAGACCCACGCCGGTAACCATTGAGGCAAGCGCACCGTATTTATTTCCTTTTTCCCAGTACAGTCCCATTACAATCGGCCAGATAAATGCCGCTTCAAGACCCCCAAAGGCAAACAGATTCAGCCAGATTATCAGATCAGGCGGATTGAGTGCCATCAGGAATACAATAATCCCTAAAGTCGCCGTTACACCAATACTTAGTCGTTTGACCCGCCGGTGTGATGCGTTTGGTTCCACATAATTCAAGTAAACATCTTTGACAACTGATGAACTGACCAAAAGCAGCAGTGAATCGACCGTCGACATGATGGCAGCCATTGGAGCCGCCAATACGATGCCAGCTAGCCATTTGGGCAAAACTTCGAGTGCAATCAGCGGCATGACCTTATCACCGACTTCAATGCCAGGCAAAATCGGCCGGGCAAGAACACCGATCAAATGCATATTCAGCATGATGACACCGACAACGATTGTTCCGATAATGATGGCACGGTGCATCGAACGGGAGTCTTTATAGGACATCGCCCTGACTGTAATCTGTGGCAGGGCCACAACACCTACACCGACAAGTATCCAGAACGATGACACAAAAGCTGGTGTGAGCGTGCCTTCAGCCCCGTAAGGCGTAACCAGATTCGGATTTTCGGCGCTCAAACCCTCCATGATATTGGAAAGCCCGCCGCCTGCAATAATTGTCGCGATTAGCAATATAAGCGTCCCGACAAACATAATCATCCCCTGGATCGCATCGGTCAGCGCGACCGCACGAAAACCGCCGATCGTTACATAAATGAGCACAAACAGCGCAAAAATGAATAACGCTGTTGTATACGGAATACCGACTAACGACTCAATCAGACGGGCACCGCCAATCCATTGGGCCGCCATCGCTGAAAACAGAAAAATAATAATGCTTAGTGCGGAAATCAGGACAACCCATTTGGACCGGTATCGCTTTTTTAAAAAATCGACCATTGTCAGCGCTTTATACTTACGTGTAACAATCGCGAATTTTTTACCCAGGACCATCAGCACAAAATAGCCGGTTGAGACTTGTGTCATTGCCAGGAGCACCCACCCAAGCCCCTCGGTGTAAGCCGTGCCGGGACCGCCGATAAAACTGCTGGCGCTGCCGTATGTAGCCGTCATCGTCATCGCTAGGACAAACCCGCCGAGACTTCTTCCACCGAGGAAATAATCCTGCATAAAGTTATTTGAAGTTTTTATGTATTTGCCGGACCATACCCCGACACCAAATATAATCAGTAACACAGCAATTAACGGAATTAATGCCTGCCAATTCATTTTCCATCTCCCTCTTCATCGAACGGAACTTCCACAAACCATTTCTTGACGACAATTGTCACAAGAACTGCCATGACAACGAATCCCAGTACACAGCTATAAAAGAACCATGCCGGCAGCCCGAAAACATATGTATATTCAGATGGATCCTTACTGCCAAGACCATATGCAAAGGCATACCACCAGATAAAGTTGAAAATGACCAACCCAACCCCAAATAGTGCTTCACGGTTGGCAACTTTATAACGCGGATCGCTGTCGTCTTTATTTTCGTGTTTCATGGAATTCAAGCCCCCCACGCATAAAATACAATTTTTTGACTTTCCTTTTAAATATAACGGAAACTAGTCAGGTTGTAAATATTTGAAATATTCTTGATGAATATTAGGATGTTCAACGAACAATAGCCTTGCACGGGATAACCGCGCAAGGCTTCTCATTCAATGTGAACCTCCCCCACTAAATCAAAGATTTGACGGGGGACTTCTTGCTTGTTTTTGTTAAAATCCTTTTCCGTTACCGTCATGCAGACTGACCTTGAGAACGTTCCCTTCAAATTCCCGCATGACGAATTCAGCTGTCTTTTCACCGTTCGTTACAATCAGTATGACATCCTTCTTTTGCAAAATATCAACCTGCTTTTTGTTCAGCAGCAGTTTCCTTGGCTTTTTATCATTCTGTATATCGATAACAGCCCGAATGCCATTTTCGAGTTCTCTTAAATCTTCGGTATGCACCGTTGCGGTTCCATTATTGTCTTTCGGTACAATAACCGCTTCTTCCGGATCTTCTCCAGCAGTTCCTTCCGTTATACGTCCTTCCGGGCCATATTCGAACGGATTATCAGAGGTGCTGTTCAGACTTTCCACAAACGCAACCGTGGCATCAATATCAGACGGTCCCATAACCGGATTCTCACCCAATTCATGGATCGGGGCATATTTTGAGCCGGTTGACGTGCCCATATAATTGTTCACCGTCAGGGTATATGTTTCGTCCGGATCAATCGGCGATCCATCCGGGGATGTCACGTCAACAACTGAGTTTGTCTCCGGATCCCATGTGTAATGGAACCCACTGATGCTGTAATCAGGTCCATATTCCGGTGATAATTGAGCTTCGATAATCGGGAACAGATCCTCACCCTGTACGTCAAACTTCATCAGGACATTGCCAAACGGCTGGACGTTGTATAAATCCCCCCAGGTTACCTCGCCTGCCAGCAGATCATCCCTGATTCCGCCTCCGTTCATCATGGCAAAGTCACTGTCCATAGCCGCTTTCATACCATCAGCAATTAAATTACCGAGTCCATGGTCACCATTATTCGTATAATCACCGGTCAAATCCGCAGCATTAAAGCCAACCACTTCGTTCATAATAGGTGCGATCTGTTCCGAATACTTGTCAAGAATGGCTGTCACTTCTGGATCAGGTGTTACCTCACGCTGATCGATAAAGTCCACTTCCGCTTCTTTATCGACAATATCACCTGTCGTGCGGTCAATTTCCAAATCGACATCAGAAATCGCTTTGCCGTATTCCGATGCCTGCACAATCAATTTATCGTCAACGACACCATTATTGACTACATGATTATGGGCGGAAAAGATAACATCCACCTCATCATCCACAGCATTCCCCAAATCCGCCGCCTCTCCTGTTACGGTATCCCCGCTTTGTTTTCCTGGTATATGTGATAACACAACAATCGATTTAACGTCCTGGCTTTCCAGTTCATCAACTGCCTCATTGACAGCTGCAACCGGGGCGGTAAATTGTGTGTTCTGAATCCCCTCAGGCATCACCATACCGGCCGCTTCCGGCGTAATGACCCCGATAAATCCGATTTTTTGCCCGGCCACTTCTTCAATCGAATATGGCGGGAGGAAGCTATCACCGGAATCTTTATACTCACAATTTGCACATAATACAGAGAAATCCATGCCGTCATATCCCTCTGTGCCTTCAGGATGCTCGCCGCCATTCACCATTCGAAGCAATTCTTCCGTGCCTTCGTCAAATTCATGATTGCCGACTGCACCAACGTCAAATCCGATTTCTTCCATAATTTCAACCGTCGGCTCATCCTGCAGCAGACCCGACACAGGAGAACTGCCACCAATCATATCACCCGCATGGACTATCAATGTATTCGGATTCTCCGCTTCCCGCTGTTCAATTGCTGCAGCCGTATAATCCATCTTGCCGTACATGCTGACAGTCCCATCATCATCAGGATCCAGTTCATATTGTTGATCAATTTTGCCGTGCAAATCGTTCATACCGAGCAGCTGGACCTGAAGATTGTCGCCGGAACCATCATCTTCTCCTGCAAATGTGTAGCCATAATCCTGGGCTGTCGCTTCATCCCAGAAAAATACCCGTTTATCAACCGGGACATCCGCCCAGTTTTCAGGCAAAACGTATTCCATCGTACCGGAATTCCCGACATATTTGGAAAAACCTTTCTGATCATCATTTGCCCGGAAGACAAAAGGCAATTCAATCAGCGGGTTATCCGGGTTCCATATTCCAAGTCCAGCATCTTTTGCCGACTTCACAGCATCCTGATAAGCCGGATAAACCTCCTCATCAAAAGGCGCAATAAAGTATGTCACGGCATAGCCTTCCCGGACCATTTCAAGGTTAATGTTCATATCATCTTCAGCACGGATGATCTCACCGAGCAGCCTGCCGTAATCGTCGGTCGGTTCGTCACCAATTTTAACCTTAACTTCATCGCCAGGCTCAAGCAGCTGATTCATATAATTTGTTGCCTGGTCACCATGATATTTTTGATTGTCATTAATCTCATTACGTGCCGGATCATCGTTATGGGCAGTGTATGTCTCAGGCGTATCCATGTTCAAAAATCGGACAGTCGTCTCACCCAGAACCGGGGTTTCGAGATGAATCGTATCACCATCTACGACACTTTCAACCGTAGATTCATAGGTCCCTGCTGCTGATGGCGGGTCCGGCTGTTCATCAGCTATCTGGATATCGGCCTGTTCGGTCGGAATCAGCTGGTACGAATCATATTGACTTACTATGGCTGTCACATCATACCATTTATCTGATTCTAACTGTGAAACGTCCAAAGCATTTTCCATAACCCTTAAAGTTGTACCGTTAAAATCGGAATCAATCATCGAAATGTTATAGCCCCCACCTGCAGGGCTGGATGGAATACTATTGATAAACCCGTTAACATGAACAAGCTCACCTTCATAACTCTCTGCCGTTTCGGAATCCTGAAGGTCAGCCAGCGTGATTGATTGCGGCTCAGGAAGTGTCTGTCCGCTCTCCACGACTTCAATGGAAGACGGGATAATTTCCTTCAGTCCGTTAAATGTGTCCAATTCACCAGAGACAGTTACCTTGTCGCCTTTTTCAACATCAGGCAATGCTCCCTGTTCATATGCAAATACATTAATGCCGCCGGTTTCATCCTGGATGTATGTGGTGAATTGGCCTTCATTGCTGATAGCCGAATTGTCTGCTGTCACAATGCCTTCCACTGTTACAGCGGTCCCATCATTTAATTCCCGGGCATCACCAATTGAGTACTCACCCGGATCTTCTGGAGGATCATCTTCTCCGACACCATCCATTGTATGGTCACCAAGATGGCTAAAGGTATCCTGATCATAATCAGTCCATTCCACTTCATCATATACTGTATTTCCCTGTGTAACCGAAGAATCTCTTACAAGCGTAGCGTCCTTTGCATACTCACTATCATTGCCAATGATGCCAATCGTATCAATTGGCTCACCATTCCTTAACAGGACGACAGCATCATTGCCGTTAAAATTAATGAGCGCCGAATCTTGCATGTCAGCCTGTGTCAGTATGTCGCCTGCCGCATTTTGATGGGCAGCCACAAACACCCCATCATTTGCAAGCGATCCTGACAGTGTCAGCGACTGGGTCGGGTTATCGGAACCATTACTGTACAGTTCCAGCTGATAGTCTGATAGATTCACGGAACTGCCCGTCCCATTATAGATTTCAATTGCCTTGTTGTACGAACTGCCTTCAATATACTCTGAAATAAATAAGTCATCTGCCGATTCCTGGTTCTCGGCGTTTGCCATCATCGGCGAATAATTCATAAAAACCAGTGCAAAAACAAGCGAAAGGCTAAACAGTTTTCTTAAGGTCAATTGTTTCATGGACATCCTCCGTTCCGATATTTTTGTCACAAATCGTCGTGACACTTTAAATATGGCATATTGAAAGGTGAGATACAATTGAGTTTTTGCTAAAATATGGTTAATCTTGACCATTTTTTGAATCCTTATGATAAATTAGATATGAATACCCATCTATCAATGAGCTTACCAGTGTCATTTTTCCTATTACCATATATCCGGTGTGCTTTCTGTAAAGTTAAAAGGGGTAGGGACATAACTAATACGTAAACCTTAAAGACGAATGATAAGCGGTATATTCTAGTATAATGTTTGGGTAAGCATTAACGACCGCTGAAACAATACTTTGCTGGTTTAGGTAAAAATTCATTATACAATAAAAGAAAGGGTTTTTTTTGTGCATCTTTGCTCTTCGCAGCTGATACAAACTATGACACAAACCAGAAGTTAGCGAGAATCTCTAACCACGCAGCCGGAATATACTCGCTTTCCGTGGGCTCACCACGAGCCTCCTCGCTCACATAGACCGCTCGCTGTGGGGTCTCTTAGGCTCGCTGTCCCACTGGAGTCTCGCATATTCCGGCTGCTGGATGGTGTGTTCTAAAACAAATCTCTAATCAAACTAAAGGAAGTCGTCATTTTGAGCGCAGCAAATACACGACGACTCCTGCGGGAGCAAAGGCATAGGTGAGACCCCGCAGGGCGTCAGCCCGAGGAGGCTCACCAGCCGCCCGCGGAAAGCGGCGTGTATTTCCGGAGCGGTAGAAGACGCACCAACTTATACCTTAAGTT
>NZ_DATGTT010000007.1:0-6631 GCF_035301675.1 Lentibacillus sp.
TATATGAACATTTCAAAAATGTCAATGAGTCACACGAATGATTCTGACAGCTTTTAGACGTTTTGTCATATTATGAAGAACGGCGGGGAAAATAAGCATGTGACATGATAAATATAGGAGGAAGGTCATATGTCCGAACAAAATAAAAACCGCAACAAAGATAAGAACAAGCAAAACAACAAAAACCGGTTCGTGAAGCAAAAGCCAGATCCTGATGCGGAGTTTGCCGAGGATAGGGAGTTTCTCAATCTGGACAATAAGCGGAACAAGCGACATCGCCCGAAGTGATTGGTCTTAGTCGGGGTGAGAGATTAAGCTGCCGGTTCATGTCATCGGCAGCTTTTAACGTTGTTGGCTACTCTTTCAACGCAAAAAGAACCCCTTAAGTGGACGCGATTCTCACCATTGAGAAGCTTCCTGTTTCATCTTCCAATAATCCCGCTGAAAGAGACTCATCATAATACTGTCATGGTATTCTCCGTTGATAAAGAAATGCTCTTTCATCTCACCTTCAGCGCGGAAACCGGCTTTTTCATAAACATGGCTGGCCTTTTCGTTTACTTTCGATACAATTAAATAAAGTTTATGAAGATTAAGCACGGAAAACGCATAATCCATTGCCAGTTTTGTGGCTTTGCCTGCATATCCGCTTCCCTGATGGCCGGGATCAATCATGATGGCAAATTCCGCATTCCGGTGCCGCTGTTCAATGTCAAACAGTCCGACAAATCCCAGCTGCTTCTCACCGTCAGTCAATATGAATTCGCGGTTTTTCGGGTTGTCCTTGTCTTTATCATAGCTTTCTTTCAAATGTTCCATCGACATATAAGACTCGCTGAACCAGTAATTCATGACATCGGGATTATTAAATAGTTTGTGCAGAAACGTTAAATCATCCTTTTCGAGTGCGCGCAATGTTAAATGGTTTGCCATGTTGCCAAATCTCCTTTTACGATGATTCTTTTATTTTACCAGAAGTCCTGAAAGTCGTCATTTGGATCAATCATAATATCTATAAGTTGCCATTTTATTTTTTTATGCGGTTTATAGTATAATAGAATTATCATCTGCTATAAGCAATAGTTTATACAATATTCATTATAAATTAAGTCGAGGGAGTTTTCATCATGGCAAATATAATAAGGGATTTTTTCATTGGACTATCAAACAATCGATTGTTAAATACACAGGCGAAAAAATGGGGGTTTTCCCTGGGTGCTGATAAGTTCGTTGCCGGCACAACGGTTGAAAGTGTTATGGAAGCGGTTAAAGAACTGAATCAGCAAGGCATCAGCTGTACACTTGATAACTTGGGCGAGTTTGTTTCCGATAAAACAGAAGCCGGTCAGGCAAAGGATAAAATCATCAGGCTGCTTAATACAATCCATGAGGAAAATGCGGATTGTCATTTGTCGGTCAAATTAACCCAGCTTGGACTGGATATTGATCAGGATTACTGCATTGGAAATATGAGAGAAATTCTCAGCACGGCAAAGCAGCATGATATTTTTGTCAATATTGATATGGAAGATTATGCACATTATGACGAGACGCTGGAGGTACTGAATGCCCTCCGCAAAGACTATGATCATGTCGGAACGGTCATTCAGTCGTATCTTTACCGCGCTGAAGATGATTTGGAAAACTTGAAAGATACCCGGATCCGGATTGTCAAAGGTGCCTATAAAGAAAGCGAAGAGGTTGCTTATCCCGATAAAGCATCCATCGATCACAATTTCTTGGAGCTTGCTAAACAGCGGCTAAAGGGCGATGCGTTTACCTCAATCGGCACGCATGACCATCATATTATTAATGAGCTGAAAGCGTTTGTTGAAGAAAATAATATTGATAATGATAAATTCGAATTCCAAATGCTTTACGGTTTCCGGAATGACATGCAGAACAAACTGGCAAATGAAGGTTATAACTTCTGCACGTATATCCCGTTTGGTGATGACTGGTTCGGCTATTTCATGCGCCGTCTCGCTGAGCGCCCGCAAAATATCAATCTGGTTTTAAAGGATACGTTTTATACTGAGGACAACAAGCTGAAGAAAGGACCGGTTGCTGTCGGCGGTGCAGTTGCGGCTGTCTCAGCTTTAGCTTTCTGGTGTGTAAAATCAAATCGGAAAAAGAATGATGCAGAAGAATGATGCAATCAAGGGGCTGGAACATAACTAAAACGTTTAACATTAAAGACGAATGATACCTGGACTATTTAAGTGAAATGTATGGGTGAATCTTAACAACCGCTCCGGAAAAATGCTTCGCTTTCCCGGTGCGGCTGATGAGCCTCCTCGCGCTGTCGCACTGCGGGTCTCATCCAGGCCTATGCTCCCCCCCGGGAGTCTCCGCATTTTTCCATCGCTGGTTTAAATGAAAACGAATTTTTCTTTGATTCATTACTTTTGTCTCAGCCTCTTTTATCTTAATTTGACTAGCAGAAAGATCGTTTTGTTCCGCGCGAGTCTGCTCTCAACTCGCGCGACTCGTACGAAAAATCACATGAATCGAACGGCTGGCTTCTGGGCGTCTCTCTTACGGCAAGGTCAATTATTCCACTGCCGCAAATCCCTGTTTTAGATCTTGAATCAAATCGTCTGCATGCTCGATTCCGACTGACAGCCGTAAGAGTTCGTTGGTAAGACCGTATGAATTGCGTACTTCCTCGGGTATTTCAGCATGTGTCTGTGTCGCCGGATAGGTAATCAGACTTTCGACACCGCCAAGGCTTTCGGCAAATGTAAACAGCTTTAATGCCTGCAAAAATGGCACGGCACGGTTTTCATCTTTCAGCAAAAAGCTCAGCATGCCGCCTTTGCCCGGATAGAGTACTTTTCTAACGAGCGGCTGTGATTCAAGGTATTCCATAACTTGTTTTGCATTCTGTTCGTGCTGGCGCATGCGGACAGGCAAAGTTTTCATGCCGCGCATGACGAGCCAGCAGTCGAATGGTGACAAAGTTGAACCTGTTGAATTGTGGATATAGGCAAGTTCTTCACTCAGTTTTTCTCCTTTGGACACAACTATTCCTGCCAGTACGTCATTATGTCCGGCAAGATACTTGGTGGCACTGTGGATTACAATATCAGCCCCGTCATCAAGCGGTTTTTGGATATAAGGCGTATATACCGTGTTGTCGACGATGAAAAACAGATTATTCGCTTTAGCAATGCGCGAGACAGCTGTCATATCAATGTTTGTCATGAGCGGATTTGTCGGTGTCTCGATAAAGATAGCTTTCGTGTTTGACTGGATTTGCCTTTTCAGTTCGTCTTCATCGCTGCCGCTCCAATATGTAAAATCAATGCTCTGTTTTTGTTCGAGAAAGTCAAAATAGCGATAGGATCCGCCATAGACATCACGGCATGTTATGATATGGTCACCGCTTGCAAACAGGGAAAACGCAAGCTGAATCGCACTCATTCCGGAGCTGGTGGCAAATGCCTTGTCGCCGTTTTCAAGGCTGGCCATTGCTTCTTCAAAAACATCCCGGGTCGGATTGCCGGTCCGTGAATAATCGTAGCCATTACCATGCCCGACTTCACTATGTCTGTATGAGGTGGATAAATAAATCGGGGTGCTGACCGCTTTTAATGATTCTTCTTTCCGGTTGCCGATCTGGGTAAAAATTGTTTCACTTTGATGCGGTTGACAATACATGTTATCTCTCCTCTGATCTTGAATGTAAAATGAAGCGCCATAAATGAAAAAAACCTCTTCCGGATAAGAAGAGGGTAAACGAGTACCTGATACTTCTCATCTTAAAAGCATGATGCTTACTGGAATTGGCACAGTACTAGGGGCAGTCTGTTGCCGAGGCTTCGCAGGGCCAGTCCCTTCACCTCTCTGGATAAGAAAATGGTCACTATTAAATTGAATAATTATTATTAATTTACAGGGGAATTTAATTGCTGTCAACAGATTTTTTCCAGATTCATACGTTTTCTCGCCCATATTTCCCGGATCGTGCTGTCTATTTAGAATATTTACTTTTTTACCGGACTGGCTTACAATGAAATGAAGAGGTGGTAACGATGGGCGTTGTGACAGTTGACTTTGACGGAACGCTTTATCAGGGCAATTCATTCAAAGTGATGTTCCAGACGGCGAATAAATCATTTGGCTGGAAACAGTGGATTGTAGTTGGGACTGGTATTGTCAAAGCGGCAGCTGCCGGCCTGGTCAAAGGCAAAAATGCATTTCGAATGCAATTTTTTAAAGCATTTGCTAAATCGTTCAAAGGGATGACGCAGGCAGAACTTGATGATTTTTTCGGAGAATTGGTGGTAAAAGCCAAGCAGGAGGCTCATCATGGTTTGATACATAAAATTCGTGAACATGAACGGCAGGGGGATCATATTATTGTCTTATCCGGTGCACTCAATCCCTTTTTAAAAGCGTTTACAAAAGAACTTGAACTGGATGTACATATTATCAGCACCGAAATCGAAATAGACCGCAATGGAATTTGTACAGGCAATATAGGATCGATCATAAACGGGGATGAAAAAGTGAATCATGTCCGGGAATGGATGGACCGCCAGCAGCAGATTGGCATTCTGTCTCAGGCAGAGGGGGAAGAAACGTGGGCGTATGCTGACAGTGAAAGTGATGTTCCGCTGTTTCAATTTGTTAAATATCCGATTGTCGTGAATCCGGATGATGATATGAAAAAGATAGCTCTGAACGAGGGATGGGTGTTGTTTGGCTGAATGGGACAAGGTGCAGACACTCTGTCCTTATTAAGGGGGGATGAAAATGGCTTCGGCAGAAAAAAGCCTGGACACTCTTGAAACCGTTCTGGATATGGATGCAACATCGCTTGCCAGTGCTATTAAACAGGAGAAAATATCAAGTTACGAAGCTATTAGCACCTATATAGATCATAGCAAACATGTAAACCCTTCCATAAATGCCACAGTCGAGGATCGCTATGAAACTGCTTTGTCTGAAGCCCGCGAAATGGATAACCGGCGGGAGCAAACAGACAAAGGACCATTACATGGTGTTCCGATCAGCATAAAAGAAGCTTTTGACGTTGCTGGCATGAAGACGACCGGGGGCATCAAAAGCAGAAAGCACTTAATTGCCAGAAACGATGCTGAGATTGTCAGCAAGTTAAAAAAAGCTGGTGCGATTATTTTAGGAAAAACGAACATTCCTATGCTTTGCTTTTGTCAGGAAACGGATAATAAGCTGTATGGCAGGACAAATAATCCATGGGACCTCACAAGGACTGCAGGCGGATCAAGCGGTGGAGAGGGTGCATTGCTCGGAACAGGAGGAGCAGCTGCCGGCATTGGTTCTGACATTGGCGGTTCCATACGCTTTCCGAGTCATTTCAATGGAGTCGTTGGATTTAAGCCAGGGAAATTTCAAGTATCACCGGTTGGCCATTTTCCTTTAAACGCGCACCCTTTACAGGATCGGATGGCAGGAATGGGGCCAATGGGAAAATCAGTCCGGGATATTGAGCTCATGTATCAAGTGATAGCAACTAACCCTGTCGAGAAACAATCTATTTATGATTGTAAGGTTGATATTGTACCGGCTGTAACGGGTTTTCCATTATCAGCCAATTCGACCAACATACTTCATGAGATTGCAAATGTTTTGAGGAGATCACTCTCCGTCAACCGAATTATTCCACCATACTTTGAGGAAAGCGCCCAGCTATGGCAAGAAATTATGTCGATTGATGGCGGAAAGATGATGAAAAAACTGGCGTTTAATCATGATCGGCCGAATGTTGTGCGGGGTTATGTTCAAGAAATGATGACCAAAAACACGGAAATTCATCAATATATGTCTTGGGCGCTTATTGGTGCAAAGCTGTTTAAGCCAACGACCGGCAAACTAAGAGAAATTACCGCGATGATTAAACAGGGTGATAAGACGCTCTCGGATTATCTGAAAAATCGTATGCTCATTTTGCCGGTTTATCATACAAGCGCCCCTGAACACGGAAACGTATATCGTGAAATTTTCTCAATCCGGAAATCTTTTCTGCAATTTATGCCATATGTTGCGTATGCCAATGTATGGGGGCTGCCATCTTTGACCGTACCGGTTGATACGGATGACGACCGGATGCCGATTGGTGTCCAGATTTTGAGCCGAAATGGCAATGAAGATATGATTTTTCAATTAGGTAAAATCCTTGAGGAACATTTTAGAGGCTATGTGCGCTGCAGCCAGTTAGATTCATAGATTTCGGCTCTTTGGTTAAAGATGGTTATTTTGTAAGCTGCTGAGTTGATATATACTGCGACACAAACCAGAAGTTAGCGAGAATCTCTAACCACGCAGCTGGAATATACTCGCTTTCCGTGGGCTCACCACGAGCCTCCTCGCTCACAAAGACCGCTCGCTGTGGGGTCTCTTAGGCTCGCTGTCCCACAGGAGTCTCGCATATTCCAGCTGCTGGATGGTGTGTTCTAAAACAAATATCTAATCAAACTAAAGGAATCGTCATTTTGAGCGTAGGAAATACACGACGACTCCTGCGGGAGCAAAGGCATAGGTGAGACCCCGCAGGGCGTCAGCCCGAGGAGGCTCACCAGCCGCCCGCGGAAAGCGGCGTGTATTTCCGGAGCGGTAGAAGACGCACCAACTTATACCTTAAGTT
>NZ_DATGTT010000008.1:0-5024 GCF_035301675.1 Lentibacillus sp.
TCAAGTGATATGGACCAGAAGGAAATTGCCGAAACCATCACCAACTAAGCTGTATTGCCAAGTGTAATACAGCTTTTTTTCTGTCAGGCTAGTTTAATTTATAGGATTCTCCTTTTACAAGATACAAAATACTTTCACCAATGTTGGTGATATGATCGGCAAATCGCTCAATATAGCGGGCGCTGAATGCCATTTGCATGACATACTGAATTTTTTCAGGGTTGTTTGCCGTTTCATTTAAAATATCATGGATAATCATTTCATATAATTGATCAACCTCATCATCCATCTTCGACAATTTGCCGGCAATTGAGATATCATCATATTGAAATGCCCTCATTGCTGTCTTATTCATATCAATTGTCATATCCCGCATGTCTTTTATCCTCGGATGAACCGTCAGACGATGATCTTCCTCCAAATGAAGTGTTGATTTAGCAATATTTTTAGCGTTATCAGCCATGCGTTCAATATCATTAGTCGTTTGCAGAGCCATCACCAGACTCCGCAAATCCGTTGCGACCGGCTGCTGTTTAGCAATCAGTAAGATGGTCTGATCATTAATAGCGTGTTCCTGTTTGTCAACAGCCTTGTCTTTTCCAATAATATTTTTTGCCAGCGTCAGATCCTGATTATACAATGCATCTACTGCTTCACGTAAGGCATTCACCGCCGTATTCGATAAGTCCATAATGTCTTCTTTAATATTTTTCAAATCCGTTTCAAACTGCTCCCTGGCAACCATATAAATCCTCCCTTATTTAGCCGAAACGGCCGGTAATGTAATCCTCGGTACGCTTATCGTCTGGATTGGAAAAAAGTTTATCAGTTTTGCTGTATTCAATGACATCACCATTCAAGAAAAATGCTGTCTTATCCGAAACCCTGGCAGCCTGCTGCATGTTATGAGTCACAATCACAATACTATAATCCTTCTTCAGATTTTGGACGAGTTCCTCTATTTTGGCAGTCGAAATGGGATCCAATGCTGATGTCGGTTCATCCATCAATATGACATCCGGCTCAATGGCTAAACATCTGGCAATACAGAGTCTTTGCTGCTGACCACCTGATAACCCGAAAGCATTCTCCTGCAGACGATTCTTCACTTCATCCCATAATGCTGCACCTTTAAGACTTTTTTTGGCAATTTCGTTCAGTACTTTCTTGTTTTTGATACCGTGCGTTTTCGGTCCGTATACCACATTTTCATAAATCGATTTCGGAAACGGATTTGGATTTTGAAACACCATGCCGACGCTAGTTCGCAAATCTTCCACTTTATATTTGGGACTGAAAATATCTTTGTCATTATAATGAATGCTCCCACTCATCTTGACAGATGGCACTAATTCAACCATCCGGTTCAGTGCTTTGATAAACGTTGATTTACCGCAGCCGGACGGCCCAATAATTGCTGTCACTTTATTCGCAGGAATATCCATCTGTACGTCATAAAGTGCCTGGTCATCTCCATACCACAAATTAAAATTATGAATCGAATAAATCGTTTTGGTTTCCGCCTGATCAGGTTCCTTCGTATTGACGATTGATACGTGTTTGTCTTCTATGGCCGTATGCATGATAAAGCCTCCCTGTTAAAATCGTTTAGAAAATTTATTCCGAATAAAAACAGCTATGGAATTCATAAGCAATAATATAACCAGTAATACGATAATGCCCGCTGATGCCACCAGATGGAACTCTTCTTGGGGTCTTCCGGTCCAGTTGAATATTTGGATTGGCAATACCGTAAAACCTGACCAGACATTCTTAGGCAAGTAAGCAATAAATGATAACGCACCAATCATCAATAGTGGTGCTGTTTCACCAATTGCCCGCGATAATGCCAAAATACTGCCGGTTAATATGCCTGGAATCGCAGCTGGCAGGACAATCCGCCGAATGGTTTGCCACCTTGTAGCACCCATTGCATAGGATGCCTCATACTGATTTTTTGGAACAGCCCTGATGGCCTCCTGCGAAGAGACTACAATGATTGGCAATATTAACAGACTCATGGCCAAACCGCCTGCCATAATACTTCTGCCCATCTCCATCAATCGTACAAAGACTGTCAGACCCAACAAACCAAATACAATGGAAGGCACACCTGCCAGGTTTGAAATATTCATTCGAATAAATCGTGTAAACCTATTTTCCTTTGCATAATCCTCCAGATAGATAGCTGTTCCGACACCCAGCACGAGAGATATAGGAGCTGTAACAGCCATCAGCCACAATGAACCGGCGATAGCTGCCTTTATACCAGCCTCTTCCGGAAAACGCGATGCAAAATTCGTTAAAAATTCCCAGTCCAAATATGGAATTCCTTCAGAAAAAATCCGATATAGCAATACAGCCAGGACAATGATGCCAAATGCTGCAGCGACAAAAAACAGCTGCTGCATAATCTGGTTCCTGACTATCCGCTTATTCATTTTATTTTGAACGATCTGTTTATCGACCAGGTTCATGTTAGTAATCCTCCTTAAAGCGACGAGAAATAAATTGTGACAAAAGATTCATCAGCAATGTGAATATAAACAATGTCATCCCAACTGCATAGATGCTGTAATAAGTGGTCGAACCATAGGAAGCATCACCGAGTGTCACCTGAACAATATATCCAGTCATGGTTTGAATCGACTCTGTCACATCTGTCGTCAGCTTTGGTGTTGATCCGGCAGCAACAGATACAATCATTGTCTCACCGATGGCACGAGATATCCCCAGCACAAATGACGCTATAATGCCAGACAATGCCGCCGGAACAACCACTTTAAGTGCCACTTCCAGTCTTGTGGACCCCATTGCCAAAGCAGCTTCTCTCATGGAATTGGGTACTGAACTCATCGCATCTTCTGAAAGTGATGCAATCATCGGGATAATCATAATACCTACAACAATTCCCGGACTGAGTGCATTAAAAATCGGAAGTTCAGATATAACTAACTGCAGCATTGGTGTTACGAAGGTCAAAGCAAAGAAGCCATAGACAATTGTTGGAATACCCGCTAGTACTTCCAGAATCGGTTTCACAACTTTCCCTACCTTGACTGACGCAAATTCACTTAGATAAATGGCTGATGCCAGCCCGATAGGTATCGCGACAACCATCGCAACAACTGTGATTAATAAGGTTCCGGAGATTAATGGAAGAATGCCATAGCTGGCATTTTCCCCAAATGGCCACCATTCGGTGCCAGTGGTAAATTCCGTGAGTGAAACCCGGTTAAAAAATGTTATGGTTTCCACCAATAATGTCAGGACAATACCGATTGTTGTCAGAATGGAGATAATTGCACACAATAAGAAGAATGCCGGTGCTGCCTTCTCCAGGAAGCGAAGAAGAGACTGGTTTGATTTCTTTTGTTTCATCATGTCTTTAACGTTGACCGCCATCATGATACTCCTCTTTTATTATAGACTTTACAAAAATGAGAGTTGTGAAAACAGCCCGGTTTATCGCAAAGTGCCTGCGCTGTAACTCCTGGTTATTTTCTGATAAGGGCTTCCTCGTATGATACTTTTTAATGTTTATAAAAACGCAGGGAAATGAGGAAAGGTCCTGCCAGGAACTTTCCTCACCATGCCCTGGTCATTTTGAAACGTTGTCAGCATGCAGCTTATTTTCCTGCAGCTTTATTCAGTTTTTGAATTGCGTTTTCATAGGCACTGCCAGTTTTCGCAACATAGCCGACTGATTCTGCCATTTCTCCTGCATTTTCCAGCGTGTATTTTGCAAAATTGTATACTGATTCATTCTCGAGAGCTGAATGCTTCACATAAGTGAATAATGGTCTTGAGAAAGGATTATATTCACCTGACTGAACGGTTTCCTGGCTTGGTTTTACCGCCTCACCATTGTCGTTTACAATCGGCACAGCTTTCAGGCTGTTTTTGTTTTCAGCATAGTAAGCATACCCGAAGTAGCTGATAGCATTTTTAGACCCTCTTACACCTTGTACAAGAACGTTGTCATCTTCAGATAATGAAGCATCCTGACGAATTTGTCCTTCTTCTCCAAGCACTACTTCACTGAAGTAATCAAATGTGCCGGAATCTGCTCCCGGGCTGTAGAATTGGATTTTTTCATCTGGCCACTCTTCATTTATATCAGACCATGTTGTTACGCCGCCATCTGCCGACCACATTTTATTTAATTGGTCAACTGTCAGTTTGTCAACCCAGTCATTTTCTTTGTTGACCACAATTGACAGACCGTCAAGGGCTATTTCAAATTCAGTGTATTCAATACCTGCTTCTTTGAGCGCCTGTTTCTCTTCTTCTTTAATCGGACGGGAAGCGTTTGACATATGTGTTTCACCTGCAGCAAATTTTTCAAAACCGCCTCCGCTTCCGGAAACACCAATGTTCACGCGAGCGTCCGGATTCTCTTTTTGATACTCTTCAGCGATACCTTCCATGATTGGGAAAACGGTGGATGAGCCATCAACCAGAACTTCTGTTGTTTCACTGCCGGAGTCCGCATTTTCTTCACTGCTTCCTCCTTCAGCATTTCCACTCTCTTCTGCATTTCCACTCCCCTCTGCATTGCCGCACGCTGTTATTAATACGAGGAAAAATCCCAGTGCAAATGCTGCAAATAATGACCTTGACTTCATTAAAACTCCCCCCTGTTACGATTATTTGTCAGGAACGTTTCCCTTCCTGCAATTCCTATATTAACGAATGAGTATTAACCCACTATTAATCTACTGTAAAAATAACGTAAAGTTATCAAGTTAATTAATTAAGTTCTTCTAACACCATAATCCCAGATAAAAAAGGACATCATTTTTAAATGACATGCCCCTTTTTCGAAGTTGGGTTCGATTATTGTTATATAGGGAGTCAAAGAAAGTAAGAACAAATTACTCCAATCGAGTAGGAGACTAACCATTATTTGGTTAGTCGTCCTCTCACACCACCGTACGTACGGTTCCGTATACGGCGGTTCAATAGTTTAAGTACGCACGCTTGTATAAATGGTTCAGGTCTTTAAGACCCCACTTCACAAG
>NZ_DATGTT010000009.1:0-10048 GCF_035301675.1 Lentibacillus sp.
TTTTATGAAAATATCACCAAAAATGATGGGAATCATTTACTCCCTGCTGGGCATTTTATTCACCTATGTTGCCGTCCTGAGTGCTGACGAGACGATCTGGAATTTTCTAACCATACTGCTCGCCTTTTTCGCCACACTCGATTTTGGTGTCAGTATACGCATGTTTATCATCCACTTCAAAATAAAAAATCATAGGAATAAGAAGTAGTGCTATTCAGATGCACTGCTTCTTTTTAATTCATCCGTACCTTTCATGATAAATGAGACGGGTATCATCAACAGGATAAAAATACCCGCTATCATGAATGCCTCGTTCAGAGCCTGCAATGAAGCCTGCTGTGTTTCGATGTCTCCCGCGAACAGCTGAGCACGCCTTACCTCGTAATAAATTGAGAAGAACACGATCCCAAATGAAGAAAAGATCTGTCTGATTACATTGTTCATCGCAGACCCCTGAGCGACTTGAGGATCGGGTATCGCGTTCATCCCGGCTGTCGTTGCCGGCATATTGCACATGCCAAGACCGGCACCACGGAGGCTATGCAGCACCAGGATAAACCAAAAAGATGTGGACATTGTATTAAACCCGAGCGCCAATGTGAAGCTGCCGAGAAGCAGAAGGCCAATCGGCACCACATATTTCGGTCCTTTCAAGTCCAGCAGTTTACCGCCCAATGTCATGAACAGACCACTGAGCAATGCTGAAGGGAGAAACAAGAGGCCGGTCATAATTTCGCTCATGCCGTAGACTTCCTGAATAAGAAGCGGCAAAAGGAAAATCCCCGAAAACAAGCCAATTGACGCGGTTGCTGTGACCGCAATCGAAACTGAATACGTCGGGATTTTAAAAATGGTCAGGTTAAGCAATGGCTGCTCCTGCTTCGTTTCATATTTAACAAAAACAACAACCAGCAGAACCCCGACTATGATACAGCCTATACTGATCGGCGACAACAATAGTTCCAGCGTCGAACCGCGGCCAAGTGCATACAGGATTGCACCAACCCCGCTTGTGATCAGTAAAAAGCCGACCACGTCAAATTTCAAGTCAGGATTTTTTTCCGTCGGTTTCAAATAGCGGAGACAAAACAAAGTCCCAGTAACGGCAAACGGAATGTTAAACAAAAAAAGAAAAGGCCATGCAAAGTATTCAATCACAACACCGCCGACTGTCGGACCAATCGCCGGAGCAACCATTGCAGCGACACCATAGATTCCAACAGCCATCCCCCGCTCCCTTTTCGGAAAGGCATTAAAAATCAGTGCCATTGCAATCGGCATCATCAACCCGCCGGCGGTGCCCTGAACAGCCCTGGACATAATAATCATCGGCAGATTCACTGATAAAGCCCCCATGATGGATCCTGCGGTGAAAATGAACAACCCGGTTATGTATATGCGCTTCTTGCCAAAACGGTCGCCAAGGTAACCTGTTAATGGCATTGTCATTCCCATCGAAACCATAAAAATCGTCAACAGCCAGCTGACCGCAACAGCATCCGCATCAAAAATCTCCATGAATGTCGGAAGTGTCGGATTCAGCATACTGTTATTCAAAATGACCGTAAATGTACCAAATAACACTGACATGACAACCAGCCATTTAGGATTGATTTTGCCCATCTTGACGCCTCCTGCAATTCTGCACTAAAAACCTTCTCTATTCCGACCATAAGCGATGAACATAGTGGATACAACCAAAATGATTAGGATCCTGAGTGCAGCGGATAGTGCTTTAGAAAATAAACAAGCGATTGCAATTCTGCCGCCAGATCAATATGATGGACTCGAATCGATGACGGCACCGTAATTCGTGCCGGAGTAAAGTTCAAAATTCCGGAAATACCGAAATCAACGAGTCGGTTCGTAATGGCTTGCGCTTCATCGGACGGGACTGTCAGAATAGCCACCGATACCCAGCCCATTTTTTCTTCCAAATCATCGATATGATAAACCGGCACACTGCCAATGTCTGATCCGACTTTATCGGAATCCGCGTCAAAAGCCATCACGATTTTCGTGTTATTGTTTTTCAGGAAATTGTAATGTAAAAAAGCGGTGCCAAGATTCCCCGTCCCGATCAAGGCGACTTCTGTCAGTTCATCCTGATCCAGTGTTTTCCGGAAAAAGCCCAGCAAGTATTCCACATTATAGCCATACCCTTTTTTGCCCAGTGCACCAAAATAAGAGAAGTCACGCCTAATGGTCGCTGGATCAACTTTAACCGCCTCACTCAGTTCTTTTGATGAAACACGTTTTTTGCCTTGGTGGCTCAGATTATTTAAAAAGCGGTAATATAACGGCAGCCGCTTGGCCGTCGCCTGCGGTATTTTATCTTGATCCATGTCAGTCCTCCCCGGCATCCCGGTGATAGTCACCTGATTTACCGCCAGTTTTCGTAACTAAATAGGTTGGGCCGATAATCATGCCTTTATCAAGTGCTTTACACATATCGTATACCGTCAGCGCCGTTGCGGAAGCTGCTGTCAACGCTTCCATTTCCACACCGGTCGACCCCTTTGTTTTAACCGATGCTTCAATCTGCAGTTCGTAAATATCATCTGCAATCTTCCAATCAAATGAAATATCGGTTCCCTTCAATTGCAGCGGATGACACATGGGGATCCAGTCGGAGGTGTTTTTGGCGGCCATAATCCCTGCTACTTGCGCAACCGCCAGAACGTCCCCTTTTTTCATGGTATTGGATATGATTTTTTCATAGATTTCCTTCGTCAGTTGAATGCTCGAGGCAGCTGCGGCTGTACGTTCCGTTTCCTGCTTTTCACTGATATCAACCATTCGTGCTCTGCCCTGTTCATTAAAGTGTGTGAAATCTGACATCGTTTCATCTCCATTTAGCCATTTCTATCGTCGCCCCTATTCTATCAGAAAAAAATTGATAAGTCGTGATAAAGTGAAACTTCAATCGGTGGGGGGCTTTTTCCCCACTGATTGTTAGTTGAACCAAATCGGGCATTTAGGGATTAATTTCACAATATGATTGCCCTTCCAAATTGGAATAAGGTACACTTGGATGGAATGGAGTGAACAACAATGATATTAATGCAGCTCAATGACGTATCCAAGTCATTCGGAGCCGAAGAAATACTAGCTAATATTAAACTTGAAATAAATGAAAACGACCGGATAGCGATTGTCGGCAGGAATGGCGCAGGAAAGTCAACGGTTTTAAAAATTATGGCGGAAGAGCTTACCTATGATGAGGGTGAGGTTTTCAAACCAAAAGACCTTTCCATCGGCTACTTGACCCAGCATAGCAGTCTTGAGTCGGATAAAACCATCTGGAATGAGATGATCACCGTATTTGACGGATTGCTCGCACAGCAGCGGGAACTGCGCAAATTGGAAGAAAAAATGGCCTATGCTGATTCGCTCTCCGAGGCTGATTATGATCAGCTTCTTTTGGATTATGACAGGAAACAGCAGGCTTTCGATGCAGACGGCGGCTACCGGTATGAGGCAGACATTAAGGCTGTGCTCACCGGGCTGAATTTTCAGGATTACGATTATAACTCACCAATCAACGAGTTGAGTGGCGGGCAAAAGACTCGGCTGGCGCTTGGGAAGCTGTTGTTGAAAAAACCGGATCTGTTAATCTTGGATGAACCGACGAACCATCTTGATATCGACACAATGACCTGGCTCGAAAATTACCTGGTCAGTTATCCCGGCGCCGTTACAATTGTGTCGCACGACCGCTATTTCCTTGATAAAATCGTGTCAACTGTTTATGAAATCAGCCGGCATCAGTCGAAAAAATATAATGGCAACTACAGCTATTACCTAAGGCAGCGAGCGTTAGATTATGAGAAGGCATTAAAGGAATTTGAAAAACAACAGACCGAGATCAAGCGAATGGAATTCTTCATTCAAAAGAACATTGCACGGGCCTCGACAACAAAGCGTGCCCAAAGCCGACGAAAACAGCTCGCAAAAATGGAAACACTTGATAAGCCAAAAGGTGATGAAAAATCAGCATCATTTTCATTCCGGATCAACCGTCCCAGCGGGAATGATGTGCTGAAAGTTGATCAGCTTGCTTTCCGATATGAAAACGAGGCAGTGTTTTCCAATGTAACGATGCATGTCAACCGCGGCGAACGGATTGCCCTGGTCGGGCCAAACGGTGTTGGAAAAACGACTTTATTAAAGGCAATCCTCGGACGATTACAGCCGGAAGCGGGATCGATCACAATCGGCACCAATGTCCAAATCGGGTATTATGACCAGGAACAGAAGATGCTGAATTCGGCCAAAACGGTGTTGGATGAACTGTGGGATGACTACCCGGACATCGACGAAAAGGATATCCGAACCGTATTGGGGAATTTTTTATTTTCCGGTGACGATGTTAAAAAAGTTGTCAATTCACTGAGTGGCGGCGAAAAAGCACGTCTGTCATTGTCTAAACTGATGATGCAAAATGCCAATTTGCTCGTACTGGACGAACCGACCAACCACTTGGATATTGACAGCAAAGAAGTTCTAGAAGCTGCCATGATGGACTTCCCCGGAACGATTATATTTGTATCCCATGACCGCTATTTCATCAACAAAATTGCTGATAAAGTGGTCGAAATGCAACGTGACGGAGCAACCGCCTATCTCGGGGACTATGACTACTATATCGAGAAAAAACAGGAAGAAGAAGAGATAAAAAAACTGGTTCAGGAAAAGGAAGCAATACAGACTGAGGGTCAGGGCAAGGCAAAGTTCCGGGAAGATAAGCAGCTGCAGCGCGAAAAACGCAGAAAAGAGCGCCGGATAAGTGAACTCGAAGAATCCATTGAACAGCAGGAAGCGGAACTCGCAGCCCTTGAGCAGCGAATGGCCGAACCGGAAGTGTATGAGGATCACGAAAAATCACTGGAGCTCACAAAGCAAACGAGCGAATTAAAGCAGGACATTGAACATTTAATGGAAGAATGGGCGTCGTTGCAGGAATAGGGTGGAACCGTTGATCAGAATTTCGCGGAGTTCCAGTGCTGCTATTTCGCGTGACTCAAGATTGATCAGAAGAAGTTTGGGATCCCCCAAACTTTTTTAATTTGGACTCTTAATTCACGAATTTGTTTTTCACTAATCCACAGACATGCACACAAATCAACAGTTTATTTACCGATTTTCAACAGGGTTATGCATATATTCCACAAACAAACCGGAGTTATACACAATTTTTCGTCCACATTTTCAACAGCGAGTATACCTGACATCATAAAAAATATCCACAGTACTGTGAATAAGTTTGTGGATATTAATTAAGCATCAGTGAAGGATTCGCATTTAAATCCCAGCCGGATCGCTCTCCCTGTTTATAGGCAACAAATCCCGCCGCGGCAATCATGGCCGCATTATCGGTGCACAAATTAAGCGGCGGCATCAGCAAGGGGATATTCGTACCGACGAATCTGGATCCCAGTGCTTTTCGTAAACCTTGATTGGCCGCAACTCCGCCGGCTACAATCACTTGTTTCACATTATACTTTTGGGCAGCTTTCCACGTTTTGGCGGTCAGCACATCAACAACGCTTGCTTGGAAACTGGCGGCAATATCTTCCTTGTTTAATAATTGTCCGCGCTGTGAGGCATTGTGAATAGTGTTGATAACTGATGATTTCAATCCGCTGAAACTGAAATCAAAGCTGCCTTCCTCCAGCCATGCCCGCGGAAGGTCTATCGATTCATCTCCCTCAGCTGCCAATCGATCAATCTGAGGGCCTCCGGGATATGGCAATTCCAGCATGCGGGCAACTTTGTCATACGCCTCGCCCGCTGCATCATCACGTGTCTCGCCGATTAATTCGTACGATCCGTGCTCGTTCATCAGGACAAGCTCCGTATGGCCGCCGGACACAATCAGAGCCAAAAGCGGAAATTCGAATTCACGTTCAAATCGGTTCGCATAAATATGCCCGGCAATATGGTGAACACCAATCAATGGTTTTTGTTTAGCAAATGCCAATGCTTTACCTGCATTAACACCGACCAGCAACGCACCGACAAGTCCCGGTCCTTCTGTTACAGCAATCGCATCGATCTGCTCCCATGTCATATTTGCTTGACTAAATGCTTCTTCCAAAACAACTGTGATTTGCTCGACATGATGGCGTGATGCGACTTCCGGAACTACACCGCCAAATCGCTTATGACTGTCAATTTGCGACGCCACCACGTTTGAGATAATTTCTTTGCCGTTTTTAACAATGGCAACAGCCGTTTCGTCGCAGCTTGTTTCAATACCAAGAATATAATTATCCGTTTTCATGATAAATTCACCCACATCACAATGGCATCTTCCTGGTTATCCGTATAATAATTTTTACGGATACCACCCGGAACAAGTCCAAATTTTCGATACATCCGCTGTGCAATGGTGTTGGAAACCCGGACTTCGAGCGAAAACCGCTTCGCCCCCATCCGGACAGCCTGTTCCAATAAGTATAAAAAAAGCGTTTCTCCCAATTTTTGTCCCCGAAAGGCGGGGGTTACCGCGATACTGGTAACCTGTGCATCATCAATCACATGCCACATTCCCGCATAAGCGACCAGCTGATGATCAATCAACAGGACATAATAGTGCGCATGATCATTGTCGGTCAGTTCCTGCACGATGATGTCCTTTGGCCATGGTGCTAAAAATGTATTTTTCTCGACTTCCAGCACCGCATCAACATCGGACAATTCCATCTGCCGGATAATGAGCTCAGCCATTTTTCCTTTGTTCCTTTTTCAGCCAATTTGCTTCTGCTTCCGCCAGGCGCAAATAATTCGGGGTTAAGCCGTATGTGCTGTCAGGCTGAGTATGCAAGCCAGCAAACGCTAAATGTGACGGGTCAGCCATGTGGAATGGCCCTTCCGGAATAATCGCCCTGTCACCTAAATGAGTCCGAATCAAATCCTCATGCTTTGTTATATCCGGACTTAAAAAAAGAACTTCTTCCCTGCTTTCAGCCAGTTCTTTCAGCCAATCTTCCATCAGCACATTTTTTTCTTCACCGGATAATTCAAGTTTGTTATTTTTAGTTTGATACATCCCAGTGAATACCAATCCCCGGCGCGCATCAAAAAACGGACAGATATAGGAGTCATAAAAATGCCCCTGCCACGCGAGCGCTTCAAGACTGGAGATCCCGACAACCGGTATATCCAGTGACCATGCCATCGATTTTGCTGTCGTCAGACCGATCCGGACACCGGTGTAGGAACCCGGCCCTTTGGCGACTACAATCTTATCCAGTTCTGCCGGTGTCATGGCCACTTCATGCATCAATTGATTAATGGCCGGCATTAACCGGATAGAATGATTTTTTTTGATATTTGTCGTGATACTGCCGATTAACTGTTCATCTTGCAGCAGGGCTACCCCAAGTATTTGATTCGATGTATCCATTGCAAGTATATTCATGACAGAAGCTCCTTACAGTGCACCTAGTAATTCTGATGCAACAGAGTCAAAACGTTCGCCCTCCGGAAGAAATTCCAATAAACGGGTGTATTCGTCGATGTACGATATGTTGATGTTCAGGTATTCAGAGGGGAGAAATTCACTAATAAAGTGCGCCCACTCAACAAGACAGACGCCCTCACCATTAAAATATTCCTCAAAACCAATATCCTCTTCGGAATCCTCAAGACGATAGACATCCATGTGGTAGAAAGGAAGCTCCCCCTGATATTCCTTGATAATGGTAAATGTGGGGCTGTTGACTACCCGGGTAACACCAAGACCCGAAGAAAGTCCTTTGGCAAAGGTGGTCTTGCCGGCCCCGAGGTCACCCTCCAATGTGACGACATCGCCCGGTTTTAAAAATAAGCCCAATTGCTCGGCAACATGCTTTGTTTCCAATTCAGAATGTGTCTCAATTTGATACTCGCTCATCTTTTCACCTGCTTCAGGTGGGTATAACCCTTTTTCTCCAACCGTTTTTTGGTCTGTCCGCGGTCAACCAAAAATACGTCAGATCCAGAATCATCGCTGTTCTCGACATGTCCGATCTCAGTCACCTGTGTTTGTGTTAAGTCAGCAATCTGTTTAACGTCTTCCCAACTTTTTTTGGGAACAGTCCCAATCAATTCAAAATCTTCTCCGCCAAACATTTTCCATTTAAATTGCTGGTCGTCGCGGAATTGACCAAAATGTGTGCTGACAGGAACCTGTTCCTCATAAACGGTCAAACTGACTTGTGAAGCTTCAGCTATTTCGCTCGCTTCATTGGCTAACCCATCACTAATATCATTCAATGCCAGTCTTGGCAGAAATTCCAGTTCACTGGCAAAATCGGCATTGATTGATGGCATTCGATGTCTGCGATAATAAAATGCCTTATCAATATACTCACCCGGGTTAGTCAGCATAAAAAAGCCTGCAGCCGAATCACCTAATGTTCCGGTTGTAAATACAACATCACCCGGTTTTGCCGCATTTCTGTATCTTGCTTTGTTTCGATTGACATACCCAAATACCGTTATGGATAACGACAGTTCTTTCCCCGATACTGTATCCCCGCCGATCAAATCCATCTTATAGGTATTTCCCAACTCCGCCATTCCTTTATATATACCCTTCAGCTCGTCCTCATTCCAGGATTCCGGTATAACAATTGATACAAGATAAAATGCCGGAACAGCACCCATGGCAGACAAGTCACTGGTATTGGCTGCAAGTGTCCTATAACCAATATGGAATGGTTTCATCGTGGCTCTGGAAAAATGCACATCTTCAACGAAAGTATCAACAGCAGTAACAATATCCTGTGCAGACTGACGAAATACTGCTGCATCATCGCCAACACCTTTGATAATTGAAGGCTGTTTATACGTATGTTGTTTTATCGCATCAATAAATGCAAATTCATCCATTTTTACCACCAATATTATCATTTTTTACCTTTTTAGGCGAGAAGACCTCCACTTCACTTTTGTGATGGGCAAAGCCCAAAATTAAGTGAGAGATGAAGCGCTTTTTACATATGTTTTCCCGTACAGATTTCTCTTTAAAAACGTGATATATAAAATTGTGACAAGAAATACTTCGTCACGTAAAGTATCCAAACATTAGCTAAGTGGCGGTCAGTTCAAGTCTAATAATAGCAAAAACAGCCTGAAAAGCAAATTTGACAGAATATCCATTACGTCCTTCTTTTTGGAAAATTGATATTCGCTTTATATACAACAATGACCGTTTTCTTTTCAGTGAAAACGGTCATTTAGTATTATGTATTTTTATGATGACAAAGATCCTGTTTTATAGCCATACATTCATTAGCTTAAAATGGCGGTCCGGACGGGACTCGAACCCGCGACCTCCTGCGTGACAGGCAGGCATTCTAACCAGCTGAACTACCGGACCCTATGGTCAATATTTAGCTGAACTTCAAGGTACTGCTCAGTTTTAAAAAGCACCGATAAACATTCGATGCGGTCTTGGTTGCACTTTACAGCGCTACTGATATTCAACTAACACAGAAGCATATTCAGCGGGCCAGTTGAATTATTTTGGTTGCGGGGGCAAGATTCGAACTTGCGACCTTCGGGTTATGAGCCCGACGAGCTACCAGACTGCTCCACCCCGCGATATGATAAAGTATTAAATCAGATGAAATTTTGAAACTCAAGTTATATTATAGAGTGACTCAAATAAAAATGCAAGATATTAGTTTATACCCTGAAAACTAAATAAGAGATTCAACATTCAATGCTAAGCGGGTTAGTTAAGTCCTCGATCGATTAGTATCCGTCAGCTTCACGTGTCACCACGCTTCCACCCCGGACCTATCCACCTCATCGTCTCTGAGGGATCTTACTCACTTATAGTGATGGGAAGTTTCATCTTGAGGGGGGCTTCATGCTTAGATGCTTTCAGCACTTATCCTGACCACACGTAGCCACCCAGCTGTGCTCCTGGCGGAACAACTGGTACACCAGCGGTGTGTCCATCCCGGTCCTCTCGTACTAAGGACAGCTCCTCTCAGACTTCCAATGCCCACGACGGATAGGGACCGAACTGTCTCACGACGTTCTGAACCCA